>VEMY01000001.1 GCA_009711825.1 Bacillota bacterium
TCTCCAAAAAAATTTCGAAGAGAGTCTGAAACTCTCAAAAACAACTGGTTTAAATCGCTTCTCTTACTCACTGTTCAGTTTTCAAGGATCTCCGTTTTTTCGCCGGCGAAGCCGTCGAAAATAACGAACCTCTTTGCTTGTCGGTTCGCGCCGAAAATGCCGAACCTCATTGCTTGTCTTGCCGCTGTTGTCGCGGCGACTTTCATAATATAACACACCGCCAAGCCGTTGTCAACAAAACGAACCTTGGTAAATTATTCCGACTTTTTTTGTGAAAATCTTTTCCTTATATACATCATTATCGTTTGCTAAGTCAACTATTTGTAGTCAAATTTGCTTAACCACATCCATAATTATTCCTCCCTTTTCTATTACCCAAAAAATTATCGGAGTTAAAGCGCAATGATTTACTATAATAACAAAGGCGGCCCGCGGGCCGCCTTTGTTACTTATCTTTTTTCTTAACTTTGTCGATATAGATAGCTGTGTCCGGGCAAACATCTTCACAGATCTTGCAGGCAATACACTTATCCTGGTCATAGGTGCGAACAGCAGGGGTACCATAAACCCCCAGGTCCTTAGACCACTCGATGATGTTTACAGGACATTTTTGAATGCACAGGCCGCAACCCTTACACAAATCGGGGAACAGATTGAAGCTCGCCTTTTTACCTGGTTGGGAAATAGCGCGATATTTTTTAGCTTCCATAGTTTTCACCCCCTAAACTACCCGCTCTACAAGACTCATGCCCTTTTCCAGAGCCTTGTAGTTCAGCTCCCGCAATTCGGGATTCGCTTCAAATTTGCTGCCCAGTTTATCCTCAATCGCTTTCTTGATGCTCTCTACAGGCACAACACCAGTGGCCTTGATAACAGCGCCAAGAATAATAACGTTGAAGACCCGAGGATGGAGATCATTTTTAGCGATATCATTGGCAGGGATGCCAATTACGTTTGCAGCGTTATCGGGCAGGTTGAGCCCGGACTTGTTCTCCTTGCTGGAATCAACAGTCATTGTTTCACGTTGCACCCGCGGGTCGGCGTCATTGGCCTGAACACCCATGACATCTTCTTGAATCTCAGCAGCTGCAGTGATTGAGCTGTCATAGACAAAAGTAGTACGCTCATCAACATAACGCCGGGTACGCTCGATGGCCCGCGCACTGAGAGCGATGACGATGTCGCCTTTGGGGAACTTGGGTGAACCAATACGTTCATCATCAATCTGGACATAGGCAATCGAAACGCCACCCCGTTGCTCTACACCAAAGTTAGGGATGTAAATCGCTTCTTTGCCCTCTGCGTCAGCCGCCTCAGCCAAAATGTTTGCAATTGCCTGGACGCCCTGGCCACCTTCACCGGCAAGCGCTATTTTAATAGCCATTTATTTTTCCTCCTTTGCAGGAGCTTTAAATTCGCCAACCTTAAAGTAGTCGGCCATATCCTTTTCGACAAAGTTCCAAGTTGCCTCTGCGTTTGTGCGCCAGTTTGTGGGACAGCTAGATAACGCCTCAACAAAGGAAAAACCTTTGCCGTCTATCTGATTTTGCAACGCTTTTTTGATGAACTTTTTCAGTTGACGCAAATTTGACATGGTCCCGCGAGCCACATATGCACCTTCCCGGGCAATTGCAGAAACCATTTCAGGACCCAGAGTCGGATAGCCAGTGTCTAGAGGGTCACGCCCATAAGGACTGGTTTCGGTCTTTTGTCCTGGCAAAGTAGTTGGCGCCATTTGACCACCAGTCATACCATAGTTGGTGTTGTTTACAAGAATAACTGTAATCTTTTCGTTCCGAGTAGCGGCATTGACAAGGTGCTGGGAACCGATGGCGTAACCACCGCCATCACCCATGTAGGCGATTCCAATCCTGTCCGGAGTTGCTCTCTTAACACCTGTAATAACCGGTGTCGTCCGACCATGGTGGGTCTGAATCGAATCACAGTTGAAGAAATCCCATGCTAGCAGTGAACATCCGATGTCGCAACCGAATACAACCTTATCTTGTATTTCCAACTCATCAATTGCGTCACCCAGCACTTTCAAGACCAAACCGTGACCGCAGCCCGGGCAGAACTTATGGGGCTTGGTTTCCGGGTTCCAGGACTTGGGCATCGGGGCGTTGTAGATATCCGTATTCTTTGCCATTGTCGCTACCTCCCTTCCTTAATCCTGGCAACAATCTCTTCGGAAGTAATTCCGACGCCAGGACGGAGAATTGTTTCAATCGGAAGATCCATACCATACAGAGCTTCCTTGACCAGCTTGAGGAATTGACCATAAGCCGACTCAACGACGAGAATTTTCTTAGCATTCTTAGCCGCTTTACGTAGCTCTTCATTAGCGAATGGCCGCAAGGTGATGGGACGGAAGTGTCCAACTTTAATGCCAGCGTCCCGCAACTCAGGCAATGCGCCTTGAGCAGCACGGGAAACAACGCCATGGGCGACAATCAGGGTTTCAGCATCGTCGGTCATGAAGTTCTCCCACTCCATCAGGTCCTCCATAGCTGCTTCATAATCCTTGGCAATGTCCATGACTGCATCATATAGCTCAACTTCGGTATTATAGGTATTACGTAAATATTGGGTAGGACGATCTACACCCGGCATACCGGGCCGTCCTACAAATGGTTCAGGCTTAACCATCTCAATACCCTTTTCAGCCGGATCATAAATGGTCAATGGCTCGCGCATCTTAGCCTGGTAGCCGTCTGCCAAAACAAAGGTCGGGAACCGATACTTCCAGGCAGTATTAAAGGATTTGATGGTATAGTCATAAAGATCTTGGTGTCCAGCAGTTGAGTAAACTACCCGGAAACCTTCACCGTTACCACCGAAGGTTGTCATGGTAACTTCCTGCTGAGAGTAAATAACTGTAGCTGTTGATGGGCCGCCACGCTGTTGAATAACAACAACTGTGGGTATCCGCATCATTTCCGCCATTGACATCGGTTCCTGGAACAATGTGTTCCCGGGACCGGCAGTGGCTGAAAACGCTTTTTTCCCTGCCATTACCCCGCCTACAGTTGTGAACCCTGCGGAAATTTCATCTTCAGTCTGCAAAAACTTGCGGCCAAATTTGGGCGCCATCCGAGTCCAGTAATGCATAATTTCGTTCTGGGGAGTAATCGGATAGCCATACATGATGTCGACTTCAGCTGCCAGCGCAGCCCAGGCAACGACTTCGTTACCTGTCATGAACACACGCTTCTCGCCCTGTACAGGCTTATCGCTCACAAACAACACCTCCATTATTTAGTATAATTTTTATACAATTGTCAAACGACATCTTACCAGAATGCCTGCGGCATAAACCGCTTGATGACTTTGACAGGATTGCCTTGTTTATCTGTCTCGCTGAATTTGGCAGCCAGCTCTTCTGTTACCGCAGTATAAAGAATCGGCAGCTCAAGGATATCTGCAGCCTGGCCAATCATTTCTGCGCCTTCTTCAATAATCTCCAGAGTAGTTTCATCACCTAGGTGAGTGTTGTTTACCAACCCATCAACATGCCCCAATTCACGAATATAGTCAACAATATCATCAACCGAGCCGGTAACCGGACGGGTTATATTTACCACGGCAATTACTGTAAAATCGGGATCCGTATCGGCGCCTTCCAGGAGATTAAAAATCTTCGCGCCATGAACGCCGTAACCAATATCAAGGATGATGTCACCTGGATTGCGCAGAGCCCACAGCATTTCCTGGTTAACTAAGGACCCGGCTTCACCCAAGCCCATGACTTCCTCCGGGGCCCAGGCTATGACATTTAAGCCTTTTGTCTCTAATTCCTTTTTCAATGGACGCAAAGTGTAGAACGGCTCAACAGTATCCAAATCAACCAGCGTAACTTTTCGCGATTGGGCCAACAACTCGAGACTGCGATTAATTGCGTTTTCACTCTTACCGCTTGCATATTCACCAATGTACGCTTCCACAAAACGCTTCACTGTTTTATCACAGCTCCCACCATTCTTTTCTGTTATAATACAGATAAACATTTTAAATGCAACAGCTGTTTTTGCCCTTTTTTTTAAAGGGTTGGTTATAATAACAAGGTTTACTAAACCAGTATAACAGACGGTGTTTTAAAGCGTCAAGTAAACAACGGCCTGCAGTGCAGGCCGTTGTTTATAATTTATGGATTTCTAACCAATTTTAACAAATAATCATAACGACGTTCAGCTAACTCCAGTGACTTGATGGCGTAATCTACGAGCTCAGGGTCACTGACATTGTGGAAATAGGCGCGGGCAGCATGTAATTGCCGTCGGGCATCTTCCAACATCTCTTCAGGCGTTGGCGCGCTCGCAGCTTCGGTATCTTCTGGAGCAATACTGCGAAACCACTCTTCTAAACGGGCCCTTGCTTTGGCAAACATAAAAAAATCACCACCTGTGTTTCTTATACTCTGTTACAGGTGGTATTATGTCCATTTTAATTGACGGTAAACATAAAGAAGATGCTTACAACAAATCTATAATTCGTACACGTACATAACATCATCAGTATTTTCGCGTTTACCGCCTAGCTTTTCATACAGGGCTTTTGCCGCCATATTACTATCGTTTGTCAAGAGAAAAAGCTCAGAACAGTTTTCCTTGACAGCATCAGTTCATTGATCAATCTGACGCCGACACCTTGTCTTTGCCAGGCCGGAAAAACATCAATGGAATATATGGGCTACAGGGAATCGAGACTATCCAGACGATAGGCGAATAGAAAACCACAGGGCTCCTTGTCGGCAAAGGCGACAAGCAATATATTTGCATTGTTATTGAAAAAACCGGGGTTTGGCTGCTTGGCCGTCATGCCGGCTTCAGAATAGGGCCTGTACACCAAATCAGAGTCGGGTCGCCTGATTCTTTATACACTCACGGACATGGCTGCCCATCCTTAAAGTTTTGTTCTGCCCTCAAGCGCCCGGGCGAGAGTCATTTCATCGGCATATTCCAAATCGCCTCCCACCGGGAGCCCGTGTGCTATTCGAGTGACCAGCACTCCAAGCGGCTTGAGAATTTGGGCAATATACATTGCTGTTGCCTCGCCCTGGACATTAGGGTTGGTGGCAATTATTATTTCCCGGGGCTTTTCTTCACTTACCCGCCTGAGCAGAGTCTGAATATTCAGATCGTCCGGCCCAATGCCCTCCAGCGGTGAAATGGCGCCGTTTAGAACATGATACGAACCTTTGTATTCCAACGTCTTTTCCATCGCTAAAATATCCCGCGTCTCCTGAACAACACAGATGGTCTCGTTGCTTCTTTTGGGGTCGCTGCAAATATGACAAGGGTCCTTATCAGTCATATTGCCGCAGCGGCTACAGTGCAGTAATTTAGTACGTGCTTCCACCAGAGCGGCAGCAAATTTCTTTACTTCAGCTTCCGGCATTTTCAATACAAAAAAAGCCAGGCGCTGGGCTGTTTTGCCGCCGATGCCCGGCAATTTTTGAAAATGGCCAATTAAATTGGCCAGGCTGTCATAGTACTTCATTAGAATAAACCGGGGGGCAGCTTCATGCCGCCTGTAATTTTTTTCATCTCTTCGGCTGCCATCTCTTCTGCCTTGCGCAACCCCTCATTAACAGCGACAAGCAATAGATCCTGCAAGGTCTCAATGTCGTCGGGATCAACTACTTCTGGCTTCACCTCGATTGAGCGCAGCTTTCGATGACCGTCCACCTCAACCACCACTACTTCGCCGCCGGCGCTTGCAGTAACAGTTTTTTCACCCAGCTCTTCCTGCATTTTCATCATGTCTGCCTGCATCTTTTGAATTTGCTTCATTGCTTTGCCCATTCCACCAACCATGATAAAACCTCCTGTCTTATTTTTCTATGTCCACTTCATAGCTGTCGACGCCAAAAACTTGCTTGAGCGCCGGCACAATGTTTTGACGATGCTCTCCTTTAACTATATTATCCCTGTGCAACATGAATCCCTTAGGATAGTTTAATTGCAGACTATTGCCTTTGAGGCTTGCAGAAGCCTCCTTCAGCCAAGCATAGGTACTGATGCTCTCATGTTTTACAATCTTTAACAATTCCTCCCATTTTGCACTGCTTACTTTTTCCGTCGGGACTACTGCTGCCGGCGTCGAATCTGCTTTTTTCTTTGGTGGCGTTGCTGGATTAATCTCCTTCTGCTGGATTACCGGCTCTGTTTTCGATTCTGGTCTGGTCAAAAACTGTTCCCGACAGGCCCTAACCGCCAGCATTTCCACAGCCAGCCGGGGCTGAAGCCAGTATTTACTTTCCTTTAGTTCAGACGCCACTAAATCCATGAGCGCCATAAGTTGCTCCGAGCGCCAACGGCCCGTGATTTCCCGGTATTGATCGGACTGAACTGCTCCGCTTGCTGCCACCAGACATTGTCGTAGAAAGTCCAAAATATCGGAAAGCAGTTGCACCATATCCACACCCTGGGCGCTAAAATCTGCAACCATTTCCAGGGCCGTCTTGATTTCCCCGGCACCCAAATAGTTGATAAACTCAATCAAACGCGAACGATCAACCGTCCCCAGGGCTTCCCAGACCTGGGTTTCATCGATTTCTCCCTGGGCGTAAGCGATAACCTGCTCCAACAGGCCGAGTGCGTCCCGCATGCCACCCTGGGCGCGAAAAGCCACCAGTTCAGCAGCAGCCTTGCTCACGCTAACGTCTGAGGACTTGGCCACCTGACAAAGATGGGCGGCAATTTGCTCCTCAGATAACGGACGAAAATCGAAGCGCTGACAACGGGACAAAATCGTTGCCGGAATTTTATGGGCCTCCGTAGTGGCAAGAATGAAGATAACATGGGCAGGCGGCTCCTCCAGGGTCTTGAGCAGAGCGTTGAACGCCTCGGTAGTCAACATATGCACTTCGTCGATTATGTAGACTTTATACCGACCCACTGCCGGCGCATAACGTACACGTTCCCGTAAATCGCGTATTTCCTCTATGCCCCGGTTGGTGGCGGCATCTAGCTCCAAAACGTCAATAGATTGACCACTGTTTACCTGTGCGCAAAGCTCACACTGATTACAGGGCTCAGACACAGGACTGTCGCCGGATAGGCAATTCACGGCTTTGGCCAAAATCTTTGCGGTAGTTGTTTTGCCTGTCCCCCTGGGACCGGAAAACAAATAAGCATGACCGACCCGGTTGGCCTTCAGGCTGTTTTGCAAAGTACGCACTATATGCTGTTGTCCTACATAGCCCTCGGTAAAGCCCGTAGGCCGAAACTGCCGATATAGCGATTGGTATTGCAAATTCACTCCCCCTTCCCCACAAAGTTAATTATACTTTAACAACGGCTTGTTTTGCAAAAAAACCGCACAACCAAAAGTTGTGCGGTTACTAGCTTTATAATTGGCCGTGCCCCGTTCTCGACACCGACCCATGGGCGATACCCCGGTAGTTGGCTCGTGCCAGGCTCCCCTGGGGCACATTGACGCTTCTGCTTACCGCTGCTTCCTCCCGGATCTGACGGGGTTCACAGAGGCCAATTGCCCAGGACCCGGCAGTCAACACTACTTGCCGGAGCCAGCCCCACAGAATCGGGGCCTCAACACGGGTATTCAATCCTGCTATAGCGGGTTGCAGGTTACAGGGCACCGCTACCTCCCCATCTAGCACGGCCAAGAATTAACATAGTGGCGGAGAGAGAGGGATTCGAACCCTCGAGACGAGTTAACCCCGTCTACTCGCTTTCCAGGCGAGCGCCTTCAGCCAAACTCAGCCATCTCTCCGCGAATGGTGGCGGAGAGAGTGAGATTCGAACTCACGGGACGGGACTACCGCCCACTCGCTTTCGAGGCGAGCGCTTTAAGCCAGACTCAGCCATCTCTCCGCACTTACTAACGTATTGTTTTAAAGAAATCTTTTAGAATTTGGCTGCAGCGGTCGGCCAACAGCCCTCCGCGCACCACCAATTTGTGATTAAATCCTGCCACTTCAGATACATCCAAAAGTGAACCCAATGCGCCCCCTTTCGGATCAAAGGCGCCAAAGTACACGGTCCGCACCCTTGCCTGAAGCAATGCGCCTGCACACATCAAACAGGGCTCCAGGGTAACATAAATATCACTGCCGTATAATCGCCAGTCCCCCCAGCGCTTAACGGCATTCCTAATTGCTTCGATTTCGGCGTGACTGGTGGGTTCCTTCAACTGTTCGCGTCGATTCCATCCCACGCCAAGAATTTTGCTGTCTCGGACAATCACTGCGCCGATGGGCACCTCTCCTTGACTCTGGGCCTTACGGGCAGCGGCCAGCGCCAGTTGCATAAAAAACTCATGGCGCATCTAAACCACCTGCTTTAATAGATGGTGCGCCCGGGAGGACTCGAACCACCGACACACGGTTTAGGAAACCGTTGCTCTGTCCTGCTGAGCTACGGGCGCACAGCATTCCATATGCATAAGAAGCCACCGAACAGAGTCGGCGACGGAATATTCAATGGCGTGCCCGCCAGGATTCGAACCTGGGGCCTTTTGATTCGTAGTCAAACGCTCTATCCAGCTGAGCTACGGGCACGTATGGCGGAGAGAGAGGGATTCGAACCCTCGAAGCAGCTTTAAACCGCTTAATCGCTTAGCAGGCGATCCCCTTCAGCCAACTCGGGCATCTCTCCCTAACACTCTGATGGCGGAGGGGGTGGGATTCGAACCCACGGCTCTTGCGAGTCACTGGTTTTCAAGACCAGCTCCTTAAGCCACTCGGACACCCCTCCAACAGGTGACGAAAGAAATTGTAACATACCTTTGCCCGGATTGTCAATGCAACAAAACCGTCAGTATAATCCAGTGGTTGAAAAATTATCTTTCATTAAAAATTTTTTTCAGCGCCCATATATCGGGCAAGCGCTGCCGGCAAAATCACACTGCCATCGTCCTTTTGATGGTTCTCCAACACTGCGGCCAACGCACGCCCAACTGCCAACCCGGAACCATTGAGTGTATGAACATACCGACTTTTTCCGCCTGCCTCCGGACGATAGCGAATATTTGCCCGGCGTGCTTGAAAATCCTCAAAATTCGAAACTGAAGATATTTCCCGATAGCAGTTTTGGGATGGAAGCCATACCTCAATATCGTAGGTCTTTGCAGCCGAGAAACCAAGATCACCTGCACAAAGTGTCACCACTCTATAGGGTAGTTCTAATAACTGTAGTATGCGTTCAGCATCCCCTAACATCTTTTCAAGTTCTTGATAAGACTGCCCGGGATGTGAAAATTTTACCAATTCGACTTTATTGAACTGATGGTTGCGAATTAATCCGCGGGTGTCGCGTCCATGGGCACCGGCCTCTGAGCGAAAGCAAGGGCTGTAGGCGACAAACTTAATTGGCAACTCAACTTCTTTCAGTGTGCAATCCCTGTAATAGTTAGTCAACGGCACTTCCGCTGTCGGGATTAAATAATAGTCTTTGTAGTTTACCGAAAAAGAATCCTCTGCAAACTTTGGCAGCTGCCCGGTCCCCCGCATGCTGTCAGCATTGACCATAAACGGTGGTATAACCTCTTCGTAGCCACCCTGTCCATGGGTATCAAGCATTAGATTTATCAGGGCTCGCTCAAGTTTAGCCGCCATACCCCGATAAAAACAGAATCTAGACCCGGTAATCTTGCCCGCGCTTTCAAAATCTAATTCTTCAAAATCCCAGTGGGCTTTGGCTCTGGGTTGAGAATTCGGTTCTCCCCAGGTTTTGACAAGTTGGTTATCAGCTTCTGTGCATCCGTCCGGGATAGTTTCATGAGGGACATTCGGAATAGTAAGGAGTAACTCTTCCATATCATTCTGTACCAATGATAATTGCTCGTCTAAGTTCCGAATGCGCTCATTCACCGATTGCATGCTTGCAATCTCAGCCTCGGCTGAATTTCCTTGGCGCTTTAACGATGCAACCTGTTGCGACACTTGGTTACGAAGCCGTTTCAACTCTTCGACAGAACCCAAAAGCTCCCTGCGTTTTTCATCAAGAGTCAGAACTTGATCCACGGCTCGGTCTTCAGTGCCACGCCTCTGCATTGATTTTTTTACCAGTTCGGCGTTTTCGCGAATAAATTTTAAATCTAACATTGGTACAGCCTCCAAAACTCTACTTTATTTTCATATGATAACACCATTTAGTGCTACAAACAAGTTACGTCAACTCGGACAGGCCTTTAGCCAATAAACGTAAACAGTAGCTCGCATCATCCTCGCTTACAAGTCCTAGATGGCCAATGCGAAAAGCACTTTCAGACAAGCGCCCCCGGCCGCGGGCCAAAACCAAACCGTGCTTTTCCCGCAGATGTTTAATCAGAACGTTGATATCAATACTCTCCGGAGTTAAAGCCGCGGTTACTGTTGTCGCTGCCGCTTCATCACTGCATAACAAACGGAGACCCTGCTCTTTCAGCCCCGAACGAATAATCTTTGTTATCCGCCGATGCCTGGCGATTGAACGCTCCAGTCCCTCCTGGACAATCTTTCCACTGGCAGCCTCAAGAGCCTTAAACAGAGAGAGCGCTGGTGTAAAAGGCGTCTGACCCAGCTGACTATATTGCTGATAACGCCCCAAATCCCAATACACTTTTGGCATTTTCGCCTGTTCATACGCCTGCCAGGCCCGCTCGCCAAAACTAATCATCGCCAGGCCCGGTGGCGCAGCCAGCACTTTTTGGGAGCCTGTTACTACCACATCCAGGCGCCACTTATCTACAGGCATTTCTGCAGCGCCCAATGAACTTACTGCATCCACTAGCATTAAAGCCTCGGGTTGCAAGCGATCTCTCATTGCTGCCAATTCCTGTAGCGGGTTCAACACCGCTGTTGAGGTTTCGCAATGAACGATGAGAATAGCTTTAAAGATTTTTCCCTTTAAAATAATTTCCAGCTCATTGAGGTCAGCTTGTTCTCCCCAGGGACCCTGATATTCTGTTACCCTGGCGCCATAAGCCTTGGCAATGTCTGCAAATCTTTGACTAAAAGCGCCATTAATCACCGCCAGGACAGAATCGCCCGGAGACAGTGTGTTCACAATAGCAGCCTCAACGGCGCCAGTGCCGGAACTGGTAAGGATGTAAAGATCATTCTTAGTTTGGAACAATGTTCTGCAATTATCAACTACATTCTCATATAATTGTGCAAACTCCGGGCCACGGTGATTAATCATTTCCATTGACATTTGCTGCAGCACATCCGGGCTGACCGTGGTCGGCCCCGGAAGCGCCAAGTATTGCTTAAGCATCGGCACCCTCCTGGTCGTAAAAAGGCCAGGCATGTTCAGCCTGGCCTTTTTAAGCTATTCTTCTTTTTCCCGTTTAGCTTCTTCGATAACTTTTTCAGCTATATTGGCCGGCACTTCTTCGTAGTGGGAGAACTCCATGGTGAAACTTCCCCGGCCCTGAGTCATCGACCGCAAGTCCACCGAATATTTATACATTTCGGCCTCAGGTACCTGGGCTTTAACTACCTGGGTACCGTCATCCTGGGGATCCATCCCCATAATCCGTCCGCGGCGGGAATTTAGGTCACCCATGATATCGCCCATGAACGCCTCTGGAACCTGAATCTCTACATTGTTTATCGGTTCAAGCAGAACCGGCTTCGCTTCCACCATGCCCTTCTTGTATGCCAATGAAGCAGCAATCTTAAATGCCATTTCCGATGAGTCGACATTGTGGTATGAGCCATCATAGAGAATCGCCCTGATATCTTCGGTCGGGTAGCCTGCCAGCACACCCTCTTCCATTGCTTCAATCAGACCTTTTTCCACGGCGGGAATATAATTGCGGGGCACGGCGCCACCAAAAATTTTATCGACGAACTCAAACTTCTCTCCCCGGGGCAACGGCTCAAACTCAATCCAAACATGGCCAAACTGCCCACGACCACCCGATTGTTTTTTATGCTTACCTTCAACTTTTGTTGAGCCTTTGATTGTTTCTTTGTATGCAATCTTCGGTTTGCTCAGCTCAACTTCGACACCAAACTTTTTCGCCAGCCTGCTGACGATAATCTCCAAATGGGTTTCACCCATACCGTATATCAATGTTTGTTTTGTCACAGTGTTCCGCTCAACCCGGAATGTTGGATCTTCTTCAAGGAATTTTGCCAGACCGCTTCCCACTTTTTCTTCATCATTCTTTGACTTGGGTTCAACAGCAAAACTCGTCATCGGCACAGGAAATTCTATCGGCTTGATCCTATATTTATTTTCTTTGGTGCAAATTGTGTCACCGGTATTGGTGTCCTGTAATTTTGCCACAGTTGCAATGTCGCCAGGTAAAACCTCGCTAACCGGAATCTGGTTTTTGCCTCGGAAAAGAGAGATCTGTCCGACACGCTCCATTTTTTCCTTGTTTAAGTTGTATACTTGTGAATCGGCAGTCATCTTGCCGCTGTAAACCCGGAAAAAGCTTACCTTGCCAACGTATGGGTCGGCCATCGTTTTGAAAACCAGGGCTCGGAAAGGCTCCGACTCGGTTGCGGGCAGTTGGATTATTTCGCCCTTTTCATCCAAGGCCTCCAGCTTATCCGAAGGAGCTGGCGCGGCGAAAACGAGGAAGTCCAAGAGCTGGCTGACTCCAATGCCTTTGGTTGCGGAACCACAGAGCACAGGCACCATTGTTCCAGACTGGACGGCTTTTTGTACGCCGGTTTGTATTTCTTCTTCCGTCAGCGCTTCACCTTCTAGATACTTCATGGTCAGTTCATCATCGGTTTCGGCGGCTATTTCTACCATTTGTTCCCGGTAGGTCTCTGCGTCATCCTGATACTCGGCGGGAATTTCCTGGCTGGTGAATTTATTCCCATCGAAAACCAGAGCTTGCATCTTTAGTAAGTCAATAACACCTTTGAAATCGTCCTGACTGCCAATGGGAATTTGGACCGGTACAACATTGGCGCCAAATCTTTCCCGGGCCTGTTCTAGGGTTTTATCAAAATTGGCATTCTCCCTGTCCATCTTGTTGATGAAACATATCCGGGGGAGGTTGCCAGCATTGGCATAACCCCAAGACTTTTCTGTCCCGACTTCCACACCAGAAACAGCGCAAAGTACAACAAGTGTGCTATCAACTACTCGAAGAGAGCCGACAACGTCGCCAACAAAATCAAAATATCCGGGGGTATCAACGAAATTCAGCTTATGCTCCTGCCACTCTAACGGCGCCAGAGATGCATTGATGCTGATCTGCTTTTTGATTTCATCGGGATCAAAATCAGTAGTGGTCGTTCCATCTTCCACCCGGCCAGTCCGGGGAATGGCACCGGATGTAAAGAGCATGTACTCGGTCAGCGTGGTTTTACCAGCACTGCCATGGCCAATAATGCCTATGTTACGGATTTTATCGGTGCTGTAGCTCCTCACACAATCTCCTCCTAAAAAATATTAGCCCAACGTGAAAACTCTGTTATACTTTCGACTGCACAATCAGAAAATCCTGCAACAGTCGTAAATTTAAAGGATTTTGCCCAGTATGTCGGCCGCTGTTTCCAAGCGCTGCGGACCGATGCCAGCCATCCAAGGCAGCGGTTGCTGACCATTCAACACTGCGGCCAGAGTGTAATCTTTCGGATTTACTTTTTTGTTATAGACATCTTCCCACCGCAAAGGAGCGGAATAGGTTGCCTCCGACCGGGGGCGCAAACTGTAGGCGGCGACAATTGTTTTCTCCCGAGCATTTTGCATGTAATCCAGATAAATTTTACCCTGCCGATCCCTGATATTTCGCTCCATGGTCGTCCATTCCGGAAACTGACGATTAATTACATTACAACATAACTGTACGAAATCGCGCACTTGCTTATATGTGTAGACAGGCTCTAGCGGGACAAAAACTTGCAAACCTGTAGAACCAGATGTTTTTATGTCGGCTTGCAGCTTGAGCTGCCCCAGCAAATCTCCAATCGCCGCTGCAATCTCAATC
The DNA here is from genome assembly GCA_009711825.1 of Bacillota bacterium. Classification (NCBI taxonomy): domain Bacteria; kingdom Bacillati; phylum Bacillota; species Bacillota bacterium. Next base: position 13,906 of record VEMY01000001.1, read on the forward strand.
ACCTGCTCGATGCCAAACCGCTCCATTGGGTCGAGGTCGAACACCGCAAAATCAGGATTATCCAGCGACCTCACTGATGATAACCAGGGATGAAACTCAATCACCCCTGTATTAGCCATCCAAACCAAGGTAGACAGGTTCTGGACAAGGATATAATTTGTCTCCTTTCCCTTATCCCGTTTTAAGTTATATGTTTCGACCCAATCCGGTGCGCCCTCAGGACAATTCTTCTGGTAGAATCCCTGTCTGTCGATACCATCAGGGAATCGCTGCGCGGACATCAGTCGATTGAAAACATGGGACAGAAGCAGCGAGGACACCTTGATGTAGTATTCAATCATATGACCCTTAGTCAAAGCTTCCTCCGGCCAAAGCACTTTGTCCAGGTTTGTGACTCGAATTTCGCGACCTTCAATATTGAGGTAATTCAAAGCATGTGTCCCCCACATACAGTTTTTTAAACACCGGCGCCCGCGCAGTTAAATTACTGGTCCACTCCCGAAACTCCACCTCTGCCTTTATTAAAGGCCGGACAAAACGCCAATTGGGGTGCTTTTTCAGCGGAACCACTGGACCTGCTTTCTCAAGCTCGCCAAGTATCTCTAACAACAGCCGGCGCTGATGGCTGGTAAGTCCAGATCCTACAGCACCTGCAAATTGCAGACCCTCGCCAAAATCATAGGCCATCAAAAGAGAAGCCAAATGTCCCTGGTTTAGTGTGTAACCGATTACTGTCATTTTCTCCACTAAAGTTCGCTTGACCTTATACCAATAAGGATGCTTGCCAGGCAGGTAGGGACTGTCAAGCTTTTTGGCCACAATTCCCTCCCATTCCAAATGTTCGGTTTTTTTGAAGAGAGCTTCGCCGTCAATGAAATTATCTATTGCTGAGCTAACACCAACAGGCTTTATTTCGGATAATTTCTCCAAGCGCTGACTGAGCGGTTGATTGCGCAAGTCTTGGCCGGCAAAGCAGAGCAAATCAAAAATCACATAGTTGATTGGAATCGATGGCTTTGGCCCGTGTGTGAAGTTGCGTTTTAGAATCAAGCCAAAGTCCGGGCGCCCATTTTTTATGGCCACTACTTCGCCATCGGCTATTAGTGGCTGCCCGGATAGTTCAGCCAGAGCATTTAGCTCTGGATAAGTTTGGGTTTTCAGACGCCCTTTTTTTGTTTGTAGCTCAACCGCTCCGTTTTGAACAAAAGCGATAATGCGAATTCCATCCCATTTCACCTGATAAACATAATCAGGATTATTTTGCACCTTTTCCTTGAGCACTGGTTCCATGGGCACAAGTTTGCCCGGTTCAATCACACGACCTTACCCTTTTCTCTGGGTTTCTGTTTATCCGGTGTGAACCGCTCCTTTTCTACAGCTTCCAAGCTGGAACGGAGAGCGTCCATTAAATCGACAACTCCCTCTGTTGGCGCAGCATCCGGTTGCACCGGCTCTTTGCCTGCAATTTTTGCCTCGATCAGCTCCAGCAAAGCCCTGCGGTATTCATCAGTATATTTTTCCGGCTCAAAGGGTGCCGCCATACTGCTTACCAACTGGGTTGCCATCTCCAGTTCACGATCGGAGACCTCCAGAGATGGCTCCACGCCAGGAACATCGGCCCGGGAGCGCACTTCATCGGGGTAATTCATGGTCTCCATCACCAGCACATCATCAAAAACACGCACTGCAGCCAGAGCTTGTTTTGAGCGAATCACCACTTTGGCAACAGCCACCTTACCAGTATCGCGCAGGGCGGAAACCAGCAAGTTATACGCTTTTTTCCCGGTTTCCTCAGGGCCGAGATAATAACTACGTTCATAGTAAATCGGATCTATTTCTTTTAGCTCACAGAAGTCAATAATATCGATTGCCCGGGTCTGTTTCGAAGGAATTTTCTCGAAATCCTCATCCTCCACTAATACAAAGCGGTCTTTTTGAAATTCGTAACCACGAACAATCTCTTCCCATTCCACTTCCTGGTCACATCGGGGGCAGGTGCGTTTATATTTTAGCGGCGTGTTACATTTTTTGTGCAAATACTTAAATTTTAGGGATCGATCTTCAACGGCAGCGTACATCTTTACCGGGATGTTTACCAGGCCAAAGCTTACGGCCCCTTTCCACATTGGGCGCATTGGTGACCTCCTGAACTGATTTTTGACCTAGTGTCTCCAAAACGAAAGGAATATTTCATTGTGAATAGAAAAGCGGCGCCCGCGGCGCCGCTATCATCATACTTTTTTAACCCATAAATTCATGTCTTCAAACTTGCCAAAGATATTGCAATTATTCACTAATCGGCCTGTGAAAGTGTAGCCGTGTTTACGGAACACCGTATTCATCCCCGGAGAAAGCGCCCTGGCCAGAGAATACAAACAACTGATATCCCTTTTTTTCATCTCCAGTTCAAGGGCATTAATAATTGCTGCCATCAACCCTTTACCCCGCATCTCCGGCAAAGAAGCACAATCGGTAATCTCAGCGTTACCGTATTCGGTACTCATATCTGCCGATGCACAGCTGACAATCCGTCCATCTTTGTCGGTGGCCACAATAAAATAATAATCGCTGGCCAACAACAGTTCCAAATAAGTAGGGTCATTCAGCGGAATCGGATAGGTCTTAAACACACTCTTGTATAACTTACACAGGGCGGGGATATCTTCGCTGGTTGCCTCCCGCAAGGCAAAGCCCTCGGCAACCGGATAATCGGCAATAGAATCAGGCTCTATTCTGGACACATCTTCCATGATTGCCGTAGCTTCCTCAAAGCGATAACTAAGACGCCTTTCTTGGGAATAAAACTTTGACAGACAATAGGCATGCTCACCGTTAAAATAATGCTTAAAAATCCCTTCCAGAACATAGCCATGGGGCAAAAATTTCTCCCTTTCATCTGAGCGGGCCTTTAGAAACACCTTGCCAAAACTGTTTTTTTCCGCCAAATAATCCAAGCGCCGGGTTAATCCGGTTATGTCTTCACCTCGATATTTAATCACCCTGATTCGGTCATTGTACAAATCAAGGTAGACTTTGGTTTGATAACCAGCTTCCTCGATTTGATAATCCAATCCGTATAGATTGCCATGGATTGTAGTTGATGTGTTCTTGTCCAGATAGAGCTCCCGAATTTCCACCAAATTCCCCCTTCTTAAGCTTCGTTTTCTCTGACTACGCGGGCCACAGCCACAACCCTGTCATCTGTATCCAGCTTAATCAATGTCAAACCCTGGGTGCTGCGGCCGATAATTGAGATACCATCAACTTTTTGTCTGAGCATTATCCCCTTGGCGGTGACAATCATCACGTCATCCCCTGGTGTAACAAGACGCGCAACCACGACAGCACCATTCTTAGCGGTGACATTGATTGCTTTAATTCCTTTACCGCCCCGGGTTTGGACTCTAAACTCATCTAAGCGGGTGCGTTTACCAAAGCCGCGTTCGGTAACCACCAGTAAATGACCGTTATCCCTGAGGTAGACCATATCCACCAACGCATCATCTGCTGCCAGGTTGATTCCCCTTACCCCCCGGGCTACTCGGCCCATGGTGCGTATCTCTGTCTCATTAAACCGTATGGACAGACCTTTTGCTGTCACCAGCATTAATTGCTGATTGCCATCGGTAAGTTGGACACCAATCAGTTCATCTCCCTGGTCTAGTTTAATACCAATCAGACCGGAACGCAGGTTGGTCTCATACTGGGTAAGTTGTGTGCGCTTTACATAGCCCTTACGGGTGGACATTACCAAATACTGATCTTCACAGAACTCCCGGATAGGGATAACAGCGCTTATTTTTTCTTGGGGACGAAGCTGAATAAGATTTACAAGCGCTGTGCCCCGTGCCTGCCGAGACGATTCCGGAATTTCATAGACCTTTTTCTTATACACCTGGCCCAGATTGGTAAAGAACAAAAGCTCTTGGTGTGTGGAGGTGATGTACATTAATTCTACGAAATCATCTTCACGCCTTGTGAGTGCGGTGATTCCGCGTCCTCCCCGCAGTTGGCTGCGGTAGGTTGTCACCGGCAAACGCTTTATATATCCCTGATGGGTAATTGTGATTACTACATCTTCATCGGCAATTAAATCAACAACATCAATATCGCCATCCTTGTTGACGATTTTTGTCCGTCTTTCATCACCGAATTTTTCTTTAATCGCCAGCAGCTCTTCCCGAACCACTTTATCCACCAAATATGGATTGGCAAGTATCTCTTTCAGTCGTTTGACACGTTCCTTCAGCTCGTTGTATTCTTCTTCTATTTTGGTCCGTTCCAAAGCCGTTAGGCGTTGCAAACGCATATCCAAAATTGCCTGGGCTTGGATCCTGCTTAGTGGAAAACTGGTCATTAATTTTTCTCTGGCTTCGTCGACATCTTTAGATTTGCGGATAGTTGCGATTATCTGATCCAAATTATCTAAGGCAACCCGGAATCCTTCGAGAATATGCAGCCTTTCTTCCGCTTTTCGGAGCTCATAACGCGTCCGTCGCCTAATAATATCCCGCTGATGCTCAAGATAATGCCATAAAAGGTCCCGTAGCGATAAAACCTTTGGCTGATTATCTACCAAAGCCAGCATAATAATACCAAAGGATTGCTGGAGCTGGGTGTTTTTGTAGAGTTTATTAAGAACCACATGGGGATTGGCATCTTTTCTGAGTTCAATTACAACCCTGATTCCATGACGATCTGTCTCATCCCTGAGATCGGTGATGCCCTCTAGTTTTTTATCGCGCACTAATTCTGCGATCTTTTCTATCAGTCGCGCTTTATTGACCAGATATGGCAGTTCGGTAATAATCAGGCTTTGTTTGCCATTGGCATTGCTTTCAATGCGGACGTCGCCACGGACGATTACTGAACCCCGTCCGGTGTTATAGGCTTTTTTTATGCCGTCACGACCTAAGATAATTCCAGCTGTGGGAAAGTCAGGGCCTTTTATATATTCCATCAACCCGTCGCTGTCCACATCAGGATTATCTATTAGGGCAATTACGCCATCTATGGACTCATTAAGGTTGTGTGGTGGAATATTTGTTGCCATCCCAACGGCAATACCAGCGGCGCCGTTAACCAACAGGTTGGGAAAACGAGAGGGAAGGCAGACAGGCACCTCTAAAGTCTCATCGAAGTTGGGGACATAATCGACTGTTTCTTTGTCAATATCCTGCAGCATGACACTGGCCAGCTTATCCATGCGCACCTCGGTATAACGCATCGCTGCAGCAGAGTCTCCGTCGATAGAACCAAAGTTACCATGTCCGTCAACTAGCGGATACCGATAAGAGAAATCCTGGGCCATTCTTACCATCGTGTCGTAAAGGGCTACATCGCCATGGGGATGGTATTTACCCAAAACTTCCCCGACAACCCGGGCACTCTTTTTATAGGGCTTGCCGGCACCGAGTCCTAAATCGTTCATCGCGTATAGAATACGACGATGAACCGGCTTTAAACCATCCCGGACGTCGGGCAGAGCCCGGCCAACAATAACGCTCATGGCGTAATCCACATAGGATTGCTTCATTTCGGTATTTACATCACGGGGCAATATCTTGCCGTGGGTAAAATCTGTCATCGGGCTTCGCTCCTAAACATCAAGATTGCGGACCATGCCCGCGTGTTTGTTGATGAATTCCCGGCGTGGTTCCACCTTATCACCCATCAGCACCGAGAAAATTTCATCTGCTACAATCGCATCCTCAAGAGTAACCTGAAGCAGTGTTCTTGTTTCCGGATTCATTGTTGTATCACTAAGCTGGTCGGCGTTCATTTCACCAAGACCTTTGTACCGTTGCAGGGTGATTCCGTCCTTACCCAGTTCACTTACCTTCTGCTCTAACTCCCGCTCGCTGTATAGGTAAAACTCCTGCCGTCCCTTTTTTAAGAGAAAGAGCGGCGGTTGGGCAATGTAGACATACCCTTTCTCCAACAGCGCCCGCATATAACGATAGAAGAATGTTAAAAGCAAAGTGCGGATATGCGAACCGTCAACATCGGCGTCTGTCATGATTATTATTTTATTGTAACGAGCTTTGGCTATGTCAAAATCTTCACCGATTCCAGTGCCCAAAGCAGTAATTATCGTCCTAATCTCTTCATTGGCAAGAATTTTATCCAGGCGAGCTTTTTCGACATTTATTATCTTTCCACGCAGAGGTAAAATAGCCTGATTGCGACGGTCACGTCCCTGCTTAGCGCTGCCGCCGGCAGAGTCGCCCTCCACCAAAAATAGCTCGGCCAGGGCGGGATCACGAACAGAGCAATCTGCCAGCTTGCCCGGTAGTGCCGAAATCTCCAGAGCGTTTTTCCTTCTGGTAAGCTCCCTCGCCCTGCGGGCTGCCTCCCGTGCTCGGGCGGCTGTGATGGCCTTTTCCAGAATCTTTTTAGCAAGGGATGGAGATTGCTCCAGAGTAAAACCTAACTCTTCGCTGACAATAGAATCAACGATTCCTCTCACTTCGGTATTTCCTAATTTGGTTTTTGTCTGACCTTCAAACTGTGGATCATGGAGCTTGACACTGACAATCGCGGTTAACCCCTCGCGGATATCCTCACCGGAAAGACTGTTGCTTCCATTTTTACCATTCTTCAGAAGATTGTTTTTACGAGCATAATCGTTGAGAATGCGTGTTAATGCTGTTTTAAATCCTACCTCATGACTGCCGCCCTCATGGGTATGGATGTTATTTGCAAAAGAAAAAAGATTTTCCTGATAACCTGTGTGATACTGCATGGCGACCTCAACTACTACATCATCCTTGGTTTTTTCAAAATAAACGGGCTTTTTATGCAGAACATCCCGGTTTTTATTAAGAAACTGAATATACGAATTGATGCCACCGTCATATTTGTACTTGTTTTTTTCTTCGGTTACTTCATTGGAAAAATGTATCTCCAGACCTTTGTTCAGAAAAGCTAGTTCGCGGATTCTTTGATTTAGCGTTTCGTAATTAAAATCTATTGTTTCAAAAATATCCGCATCAGGACGGAATTTGACCAGCGTTCCCTGTTTTTTTGTCGACCCTTTTACTGTCAGTTCAGTCTGTTTTTTTCCTCTGCTAAAACGCTGATGATAAACCTTGCCCTCTGTATATACTTCTACTTCCAGCCATTCTGACAAGGCATTGACTACAGAAACCCCCACGCCGTGGAGGCCGCCTGAAACCTTATACCCGCCACCGCCGAATTTTGCGCCGGCGTGCAAATGTGTCATGACAACTTCCAGGGCAGGAATTCCCAGTTTTGGGTGGATTCCCACGGGAATTCCAACCCCGTTATCCAGCACCGAAACAACATTATCCGGATGGATGGTTACTACAATCTTATCGCACCTGCCTGCCAGGGCCTCATCAATGGCATTGTCCACCACTTCATACACAAGATGATGTAGTCCTTTTACTCCTGTAGAACCAATATACATGCCAGGACGCTTGCGAACGGGTTCAAGACCTTCCAGGACCTGGATTTGCTGGGCATCATATTGCATTTGATCTTTCATCTCTACGACCTCCGACCTAAACTTTTTTCACACCGGCGCTGTAAAGTAGCGACTGTTACCGGGCTGAAGATAATTTGTGACTCAGTCACCACAATCGCCTTGGGATTATCATCCAGGTGAATTGTGCGCCGCTGCCAGTCAGAGAGCTCCATTAACTCCCGGGACAACGGTGACTCGGTAATCTCAACGGAAAAAATTCCTATTACCTGGTCATGATAGATTACTGTACCCCCACCTACATGTAATAACATTCTCAATCATCCTTCATCTGTATGTTGCCATTAGTCACAACAAAAACCCGTGCCGCTTTATACGCATCTATTGGTTCCGCGCTGGTTATAAAAGTCTGGGTTTTACTCTGTATATATGACAGCAATAAATCTTTGCGGGAATTATCCAACTCTGAAAACACGTCATCCAAAAGTAGAAGCGGATAACTTCCGGTTTGCCCGCGAAACAATTCTATTTCTGCTAATTTTATCGCTAAAACGGCAGTCCGCTGCTGCCCCTGGGAACCATAAGAACGGAGTTCAACTCCATTTATCATTATAACAAAGTCATCCCGATGCGGTCCCAAAAGTGTTTTTTTGTACTGGAGCTCGGACTTCCGGAGCGACTCAAACTCTGCAAGCGCTTGTTCTTTACTGAGCTCGGGCGCCAGTGAGGGTTTGTATATTATCTCCAAATTCTCTTTGTTATTGCTTAAAGTCCTGTGTCTCAGTCGCGTCAGGCTGTTCAGCCGGCTGAGAAACTGCTGCCGCTGAGCAGCGATTGGTGGATAAAGCTCAACTAGCTTTTCAGTAAGTACGTTTAATAAAATTTCATCTTTACAGCGAAAACGCAAGAGAGAATTTCTTTCTTTTAATACCTCTGCATAACGACTAAGTGTATGTTTATATTGTCTGCTCAGCTGGCCAATCTCGATATCAAGAAACCGACGTCTTACACCGGGCCCCTCCCGGACAAGATCCACATCTTGCGGCATAAAGAATACCGCGGTTACAGTTTCCCCCAGTTGGGCAATTTTTTCCATATTAACGCCGTCAACTTTATGAACCCGACGACCGTCTCGGGCTAAACCACTTTCTATACAAATGTCGCGTTCACTATCGCGGAGCATACCGCGGAGAAAAAAATATTTGCCCGACCAGTTTATCAGTTCATGGAGACGCGACGCCCTAGGCGCCTGACCAGTACAAACAAAGTACACTGCTTCCAATAGGTTGGTTTTTCCCTGGCCATTATCGCCTATTAGAAAATTCACATTGGGAGAAAATTGTAACCCTGCTTTGGTATAATTTCGCCAACCATCCAGGCTAAAGGTGTCTAAAAACATTTATCTTTTCACCAGCAAATACATTTTACCCCTAATCGATATAGAATCGCCGGGATAAAGTTTTTTCCCCCGTTGTACAGTTGGTTGATTATTGACCAAAACAGTGTTTGATTCCAAAAACGGCTTGACCTGGCCGCCAGTGGCAACCAAATCTGCATGTTTAAGGAACTGGCCCAGCGTAATAAACTCGGTTGTAATGGTTACTTTCATTGCAACAACTCCTGTTCATCAGGAAAGTCGGACAGGCAACACCAGGTGAATATAATTATGGTCATGAAGTGGGCGAATCAGACAGGGACTGAATTCGCCTGTTAAGTCGATGCTGACTTGTTGTGATTTTATGTTTTTAAGACTGTCCAAAAGCAACTTAACATTAAACCGGATATCAAGATCTTCGCCTGTTTTCTCTGTAGCGACTGTATCTTCCAAATTACCAATATCGGGACTCGATGCAGATATATTGAGCTCTTCTCCAACAGATAACTTAACCAGGTTATTTGCTCCCTCTCGGGCAACTACTTCTGCCCTCTCTAGAGCAGCAAGGAGTGGCTTCGCTTCAGTGACAACAGTAGTTTTAAAATCTGATGGAATGATTTGTTGATAAGGTGGATATTTTCCCTCCAGCAAACGTGAAGATAGTACAATCGAATCGACCATAAAGGTAATATCAGAATTTCCGATGTGAATCTTGAGGTCATTGCCTTCGTCATCAAGGATTCTTATAAGCTCCTGAACAACCTTGCCAGGAATTACTGCCTTTGTGGTTTCGGAGATCTCAACCTTGGCTTGACGGTAAGCAAGTCTGTGTCCATCGGTGGCGACAAGCTTGATTTTGTCGTTATCTACTTCCAGCAAAATACCGGTAAGGATTGGCCTGGTCTCTTCCCGGGCAATAGCCACTTCGGTTTGCATCAACATTTCTTTAAATAAACCTTCGTTGACAGCGAATTCTGTATTTGGGTCTGATGTTTCTGGCAGCTTTGGAAACTCTTCTGCTGAAAAACCAGTTATATTAAATTTAACTGCGCCACAGGCAATAGTTACCTGCATTGGGTTTTCATTATCTGAGAACAATCGGACATTTCCTTCCGGAAGACGACGGACAAATTCTGTAAGTAATTTAGCTGGCAGTACCACCGAACCCGGAGATCTTACCTCTATGTTAACCGTGCAGCGTAACCCTAGTTCTAAATCTGTTGCGCTAAGATAAAGCTGATCATCTTTACAGTCGAATAAAATTCCCTTTAGGGTCGGTAAAGGCGACTTGGCGGCCACTGCCCGCTGGACTATACCCAGGGCTGAAGAGAGCACACTTTTTTCACAGACAATATCCATTATTTTATCCCCCTTTTTAGGAATATTTTTTGGAAACCTCTAATATAATATAAGTTATTTGTAGTAGTACCAGTAATAAGGGTTGTGGATTTGTGAATTAGTTGTTGTCAGTTTGATTTGTGGAGTTTTTGCTTGGGAGTAAGCTGTTGATAAGTGGTAAAAGTTATCCACAATCGGTGATAGCTAGTTTTTGGTAGCGCGACACTTTGGTGTTTGTTTAAGGATGTGTACCTTTAAATCCTTCGGTGTAAAAAAGCACTAATTAAATAGGATAGCTTTGATTGCTTCTACTTCGCGACCCAATTGCCGTTGACTCTTCAAGTCAGAGCTTATTTTTTCGTGGGCATGGATCACGGTGGTATGGTCCCGCCCGCCGAACTCGTCCCCGATTTTTGGCAGTGATAAATCGGTTAACTCTCTGGACAAATACATGGCAATTTGTCGGGGATGGGAGAAGGCTTTTGTTCGTTTCTTTGCTTTTAAGTCTTCAATATTTAGGCTGTAATAACTAGCAACTACCCGCTGGATTTTTTCGATTGTCACTGGTTCATCCTTGCTGTCGGGGAATAAGTCCCGCAGGCATGCTTCTGCCAATTCTTCGGTAACAGGCTTTTTATTCATATTTGCGTAGGCCTTAATTCGGGTCAGGGCGCCCTCCAACTCACGAATGTTGGTCGTCACTTTGTTGGCAATCAACATAAAAACCTGATCCGGCATTTCGATATTTTCAAGCTCTGCCTTTTTGCGCAGAATTGCAGCTCGCGTCTCCAGATCTGGCGCCTGAATATCTGTTATCAATCCCCATTCGAACCTTGAGCGCAATCTGTCCTCTAAGGTGGGAATATCTTTGGGAGGCCGGTCGCTGGATATAATTATTTGTTTATTGTTTTCATGCAAGGCATTGAAGGTGTGGAAAAATTCTTCCTGGGTTTGTTCTTTGCCGGCCAGAAACTGTATGTCGTCTATAAGTAGCACATCGATGGTGCGGTATTTGTTTCGAAATTCAACAGTTTTATTGTCTCGGATGGAGTTAATAAAGTCATTTGTGAATTTCTCGGTTGAGAGATAAACTACCCGGGAAGCAGGAAAATGTTTGTAAACATAGTGACCAATCGCATTAATCAGATGAGTTTTGCCAAGTCCAACACCGCCATATATAAACAGAGGGTTATAGGCCTTTGCCGGCGCTTCGGCAACTGCTAAAGAAGCGGCATGGGCAAACCGGTTGCTATTCCCGATTACAAAGGTTTCAAAGGTATATTTGGGGTTTAGTTGGGCAGATATAACTTCATCTTTGGCGTTTGCGATTGATGGTGGATCGGGTGTGTAGTCTCCGGCAACGATGAACTTTGTTTGCAAGGAAGAGCCAGTGACTTGTTGCAGAGCGTTTCTAATCAACTGGGCATAGCGATTTTCCAGCCATTCTTTGACAAATTCGGTTGGGACAGAGACCACAAGGCAGTTGTCTTGTATTTCAATTGCTTCGGTGTCTTTAAGCCATGTTTCATAACTGGGACCACTGACTTTTTGTTGAATCAGGGTCAGCGTTTGTGTCCACATGTTTTGAATATCTTTCATTAGTAGTCCCCCTCCAAAAAAAATAGTAAGAAATAGAATAAAAAACTGTGGATAACCATATTACATTGATTTATCCACAGCGGCTGAGGATATCTGTCTGCAATTTTCCCCAAAAAAATGGATAATCCCTGTGTTTGCGAGGGGATATATCCACAAACTTATCAACAACCTGTTGATAAGTGGTCCTCAACGTAGGTAAAGGCCGGTCTTTTAGAATAGTTTAGCAAAATTATCCCCAAGTCGCAATATAGTAATCCACATATCCCCAAGCCAAACATGCTTATTTTTCTTGACGCTTCCTTCTCTATGGGCTATAATTTGCTTTAGCGTAAAATAAGGGGGTGGACCGTTTTGAAGAGGACATACCAACCCAAAGTAAGGCGTCGCAAAAAAAACCATGGATTTCGCAGTCGTATGGCTACCCCTGGTGGAAGGAATATTATCAAGCGCCGCCGCCGTAAAGGCAGAAAAAAATTATCTGCGTAAAAGGCCGCGTTTGTGGCCTTTTTGCGCCTTTTAAGGTTTATGCTAAAAAAAGAAAAGCGTCTGCTGAGTAATCGAGACTTCAGGCGGGTTTATGAGCAAGGCCGTTATGTTGTCAGCCGCTCCCTCGTTCTTTACTATTTGCCGACTGGCAATGAGTCACGGTTTGGGTTTGTGGTGAGTAAAAAGGTTGGCGGCGCCCACATTCGCAACCGCCACAAACGCTTGCTCCGGGAAGTTATCCGCTTGCTGTTAACCCGGTTTCCCCGGGGATATGATTTTGTTTTTGTTGCAAGGCCGAAAATAGTCGGGGACAATTTTGGGCAGATATCAACTGTCGTCCTGCGCCTTTTAAAAAAAGCAGGTTTGGAGAAGAACCAATGTTGAGCAACCTGATGGTGATCATCATCCGCTTATATCAGCGGGTTCTATCTCCGTTGCTGGGGGCGAGATGTCGGTTTGTTCCCACTTGTTCAGAATATGGCATCCAGGCCTATAATAAGTATGGATTTTTTAAGGGAACTTATCTCACCCTGCGCCGCATAATGCGCTGTCATCCTTTTCATCCGGGTGGATATGACCCTTTAGTATAACAAGGGGGAATATTTGTTGTGGAGTTTCTAAGAAATGTAGTTATGGAGTCCCTGGCATTTTTCTATAGCCTTACCAATGATTATGGATTGTCGATTATACTGCTTACCATCGCCGTCCGTTTGATAACTTTACCACTGTCCATGAAGCAGATTGCCTCAACCCGGGCAATGCAGGAAATTGCGCCCGAACGTAAAAAGCTTGAGGAAAAGTATAAGGACGACAAAGAAAAATTAAACAAAGCGACCATGGAACTTTATAAGGAAAAGAACATAAACCCGCTGGCGGGTTGTCTTCCTTTGCTGGTTCAGTTTCCGGTCCTAATTTCTGTGTTCCAGGTTCTGAGGGAGACTGAGCTGATGGCAGAGCGGATTGGCGAACACTTTAGTCCCGAGTTTATGGGGCTTTTGGACCTCAGCCAGACAGATCCCTATTTTATCATCCCTATTCTCGCTGGTCTGACTACCTATGTGCAAACCAAGCAAACTTCTGCCCAGCAGCCCCAACAAGGTGGTATGGGAATGATGACTATGTTGATGCCATTTATGATTGTGGCTTTTAGTATTGGACTGCCTGCCGGATTGCCTTTATACTGGCTGGTGGGTAACTTGTTCTCCATCGGACAGCATTATATTGTGGCGCAAGTAGGCGCCCGGGAAGGCGGTGGCACAGGCGCATGAGAGAGGTAACCGCTACTGGCAAATCTGTCCCTGAAGCTATAGAGACTGCTTTGGCTGAGCTCAAACTCAGCCGGGACCAGGTGGATATCGAGATTCTTGAGCTTCCCACCAAAGGTTTGTTGGGTATTTTGGCGGGGAAAGAGGCCAAGGTTCTTGTGAAAGAAGTGTTTAATCCAGCTGAGTTTGCTTGCCAATGGCTTGAGGAACTTATCGGACATATGGGCAGTCAAGTCCGGGTAGAGGCCGTCCAGGAAGAAGAAACTCTTTTTCTCAATGTCTATGGCAGGGATTTAGGGGCCCTTATTGGCAGACATGGACAAACTCTGGATGCACTACAATACTTGACCACCCTAGCCGTTAATAAACGGGCAGGCAAGTTCGTGCCCCTGATTGTCGACGTGGGCGAGTATCGCAAGAAGCGTGAGGAGTCTTTGGCCAGGCTGGCGGAACAGTCTGCTCGCAAAGTTAAAAAAACCGGGCAAAAGGTTACGCTCAATCCGATGAATGCAGCTGACCGGCGCATCATTCACATGACATTGAGTAATGATAATGCGGTGAATACTTACAGCGTTGACGATGAACCCAGGCGAAAAGTTGTTATAGAAAAGAAATAATCTCAGACCGGCCCGGGGCCGGTCTGTTTTATAAGAGGGAGGATTGGGTTTCGATGTATGCCCAGGAAAATATCACGGCGATTGCAACGCCTCCGGGAACAGGCGGGGTTGGTATAATTAGAGTCAGCGGACCGACTGCGTATACCGAGGCCTTGAAACTGGTTGCAGGCAGCAGTAAAACTTCCCGGCCCGGCCAAATGCGTTATGCTAAATTTGTCGGCGCCGACGGCAAACTTGTAGACAGCGGTTACTATGTTTATTTTCGCGGCCCGGCCAGTTTTACCGGCGAAGATATCGTTGAATTTCATTGTCATGGCGGCATGACGATTTTAACAACTCTATTGCGGGAGCTGTTAGCTCTGGATATTCGACCTGCGCGTCCGGGAGAATTTAGTCAGCGCGCCTTTCTAAACGGAAAAATCGATTTGGTGCAGGCCGAAGCAATAATGGACATGATTCATGCCGATTCCCAAAAGGCCCTTAGAATTGCCCTTAGCCAGCATCAGGGAAAGCTTTCAACTAAGATTGACACTCTGCGTTCCCAGGTGACCGAGGTTCTGGCTCGGCTGGAAGTGTCCATGGATTATCCCGATATTGATATGGAAGCGGAAGATTGGCGGCAGACCAAGATAGTTTTGGAGTCTGTGGGGCAGCAGTTGGAATCCCTGGCAGGTTCTTATACTGAAGGTCGTCTGTACAGAGAAGGAGTAACAACAGCAATACTGGGCAAACCAAATGTAGGCAAATCTTCATTACTTAACTTGCTTGCCGGTGAAGAGCGAGCGATTGTTACAGATATACCAGGGACAACCCGGGACGTTCTGGAAATTCCCGTCAACGTGCATGGAATTCCCTTGCGCTTGTTGGATACCGCAGGCATTCGGGAAACGAGGGATGTTGTCGAACAGATCGGCGTTACCCGTGCCAGGGAAGCTGCCCAACAAGCTGATTTGGTCTTGTTAATGTTTGATCTATCTCGGCCTGCCGATTCAGATGATAGAAGTTTATTGGATCTCGCTGGGGAAAACTCAATAATAATTTTGAATAAATCAGATTTGGCGCGTTCGTTTGAGCTGCCAGACCTTACAAACCCAGCGGTGGAGATATCCGTTGAAAAGGGAGAAGGAATTGAAACATTAAAGCGTCAAATTTATGAGCTCTTTGTGCGCACCGGGACAACAGACCAGAATTTATTGACCAATGAGCGACATTTTCAATGTATTAGACAGGCCCAAAGTTCGCTGAATCGGTGTTTGAACGGGTGGGAAATAAACTCAATGGATATACTGGCTCTTGATCTTCGTGAATGTTGGGAAGCGCTGGGAGAGGTTATTGGTCGCGTGTGGACGGGAGATCTTCTAGATTGCATTTTCGGACAGTTTTGTCTGGGCAAGTAGGTGAGCTTATGAAATATACTGATCAATATGATGTGGTGGTTGTTGGCGCAGGCCATGCCGGTTGCGAGGCCGCTCTGGCTGCAGCGCGGATGGGCTGTCGCACTTTGTTATTGACGATGAATCTGGACAGCATTGCACTAATGCCGTGTAATCCGGCAATCGGTGGACCGGCCAAAGCCCATTTGGTCAGAGAAATTGATGCCCTGGGCGGGGAAATGGGACGAAATATCAACGAGTCATTGATCCAGATTCGGTTGCTTAATACCAACAAGGGTGCAGCTGTTCATTCCCTTCGGGCCCAAGCAGACAAAATAGCCTATCAGCAGCAGATGAAATATGTCTTGGAAACACAGGATAATTTGGATTTGCAGCAAACAATTGTGACTAACATTTTAGGAGGTCAATCTGTAACAGGAGTTGAAACCAATACAGGCGCCCGTTATCGATGTAAATCACTGGTAGTTACCACGGGCACATATATGGCGTCAAAAATTATTATAGGCAAGACATCCTGGGAGGGAGGGCCAAATGCCCAGGCCGGGCCGCCTGGACTTTCTCAGTCTTTGCGGAATATGGGGTTCCAGCTGGTGCGGTTTAAAACAGGCACTCCTCCCCGGGTCGATGGAAGCACCCTTGATTTTGAGCGGATGGAGCGCCAGCCCGGTGATCGGGAGGGAAATCTAAGTTTTTCAGTCTTTTCTAAACCAACGCGAGTCTCCAGTGTCGATTGCTGGTTGACCCATACAACACCGGAGACCCATAAAATTATTCGGGACAATCTGCACAGGGCACCATTGTTTACCGGCGAAATTGAAGGTGTCGGCCCCCGGTATTGTCCATCAATTGAAGATAAAATTGTGCGTTTCGCAGATAAAAACCGGCATCAGTTATTTTTGGAGCCCGAGGGGTTGAAAACAAACGAGTATTATGTCCAGGGTATGTCCACAAGTCTGCCGGAAGATGTACAATTGGCATTTTTGCGTACGATTCCAGGGCTGGAAAACGTGAAGATTATGCGCCCCGGCTATGCAATCGAATACGATGTTGTGGTTCCCACCCAACTCCAATTGACCCTGGAAAGCCGCGCTTGCCCGGGATTGTTCTGTGCGGGTCAGATAAATGGGACATCCGGATATGAGGAGGCAGCAGCACAGGGCCTCATGGCAGGAATTAATTCAGCATGCAGGGTATTGGGCAGAGAACCTCTGGTACTAAGCCGTTCTGAAGCCTATATCGGAGTGCTGATTGATGATTTAACTGTCAAAGGAACAAACGAGCCATACAGAATGTTGACGTCCCGGGCCGAGTTCCGTTTGCTGCTGCGACATGACAATGCCGACAGCCGACTCACCCCATTAGGCCACAAATTAGGCTTGGTTTCTGACCAGCAGTTTCTTGAGTTCCAAAACAGGCGCCAGGCAGTTGAACAGGTAAAAGATTTGTTGGCTTCGACCCGGGTCAATCCTTCGCAAGTTGATTCAATGTTGGAGGCTAAAGGCAGTGCGCCTTTAAAAAAAGCGCTTACCCTTTCTGAGTTATTGCGTAGACCCGAACTTGGGTTGGATGATCTTCTGACGCTGCTTCCAGCTGCACCAACTTTGGATAGGGAACAGATGTTCCGGGTAGAGACAGAAATTAAGTATCAGGGGTATATTGATAAGCAGCAACAGCAAGTGCGCCGCCTGCAGCGCATGGAAGCGGTCTCTATCCCGGCGGATTTGGATTATGCTCTTGTTCCTGGTCTTTCCAGCGAGGGACGTGAAAAACTAATTGACAGCAAACCAAAGACGCTTGGGCAAGCTGCCCGAATCTCCGGAGTCACACCTGCAGATATAAGCCTGCTCAGTGTTTATTTACAGCATAAGCGGGGTGCCAATAGTGAAAACAAAGCTTAAGGAAGTTTTAGAGGCCCAACAAGTGTTTTGTCCACCCCGGACCATCGAACAATTTGTCCACTACTATACTTTTTTAGTAAATTGGAATCGTCATACCAATTTAACCGCCCTCACAGATTTTGAAGATTACGCGGTTAAGCATGTGCTGGATTCTTTGTTGCCAACTCGGTTCTTTTCTGCGGAGAATATGTCTCTCGCAGATGTTGGCAGCGGAGCTGGATTCCCGGGCATTCCACTCAAGTTGTATTGTCCCTCCGTCGACCTTAGCCTGTTGGACGCAGCAGCCAAACGCGTTCGTTTTCTCGAAGCTTGTTGTCAACATTTGAATGTTAAGGCAGAGATTTTGCAAATTCGGGCCGAGGATGCGGGTAGAGGAAATTTGCGGGAAAGATTTGACCGGGTCTGCGCCCGGGCCGTAGCTTCATTACCTGTGCTTGTGGAGTATTGTCTGCCTTTAGTGCGTCCCGGGGGACAGTTTGTGGCGCTTAAAGGGCCACGGGCTTCTGATGAACTTGATTTCGCGCAGGGTGCTATCGTCAAGCTGGGTGGGGAGATTGGCGCGGTTCATGAATATGAACTAATGGGAACTGAGCGACGCACAATTATTATCATTAATAAAACCCAGGCCACTCCTGAGAAATATCCACGAAAACCAGGGATTCCTGGCAAAAAACCTCTGCGCTGAGTTGCAGAGGTTTTTGTATCTCGGGAAATGTGCAGGAAATATTTGCGTTAATGGCGAAGTATCAACTATCCTGTAATGGAGAGTGATTAATTTATGAAAGACAATATTAACCGCTTGGTTACCGGTCTTACCGGAGGCGAAGATGAGATAAAGGAAGTCAAGAGCTCTCTTATCAAACCAAACCCATTTCAACCCCGGCAGGAGTTTAAGCAGGAGCAGCTGGAGGAGCTTGCCCAGTCAATTAAAACATATGGTCTTTTGCAACCGATAATCGTTCGCCCTGCCAGGGACGGCTACCAATTGGTTGCCGGCGAACGCCGATGGCGAGCATGTACGATGTTGGGTTGGGATCGCATCCCCGCAGTGATTAAGGAGTTAAATGACTCGGCCATGGCTGCGATTGCTTTAATCGAGAACCTGCAAAGGGAAAATCTCGATTACTTTGAAGAAGCTGTAGGCTATCATCGTCTGTTGGCTGAGTTCGGCTTAACCCAGGAAGTATTGGCCCAGAGAATAGGCAAGAGTCAGTCAACTATCGCCAACAAAATGCGCCTGCTAAAACTGGCTCCGGAAATTCGCTCAGCGTTGGTTGATGCCCAACTTTCTGAACGTCATGCCCGGGCGTTGTTGAAATTGCCCGACGACGAAAGCAGGGAAAAGGTGCTGAACAAAATCATAAAAATGGGCTTAAATGTCCGGCAAACGGAGAATTTGATTGAAGCTCTGAATCAGGATGACACCCTTGACGATGACAAGGCCGGGACAGATAAGTTTATAGTTAAAGATTATCGAATCTTACTTAACACAATTCGCCAGGCAGTTGCGACCATTGAGCAAACTGGGTTAAGCCCAATAATGGAGCAAAACGAACACCCGGATTATTTCGAGGTAACCATTCGCCTGCCCAAACGCGCGTAATCAAGAAAGAGAGGTTAGACAATGGGAAAAGTTATAGCTGTCACAAACCAAAAAGGGGGAGTGGGTAAAACCACCACCACCATTAATCTGGGCGCTTGTTTGGCCGAGCGGGGTAAAAATGTATTGTTGTTGGATATCGACCCCCAGGGTAATACCACCAGCGGGCTGGGGGTGCGCAAGCCGGCAGTAAAGCGTTGTATTTACGATGTAATAGTGTCGGGGTTTCCTTTGGATGCAATCATTCTCCCCACTGAAGTTGAGCGTCTTTCATTGGCACCGGCATCGATACAGCTGGCGGGCGCAGAAATCGAGCTAGTCCCGTCGATGTCCCGGGAGGAAAAGCTGCGTCAACGCATGGAAAATGTCCGGGAGGAATATGATTATGTGCTAATTGACTGTCCTCCTTCCTTGGGATTGCTTACTGTCAACGCTTTGACCGCGGCCAACTCGGTTTTGGTCCCGATCCAATGTGAATACTATGCTTTGGAAGGGCTTAGCCAGTTGGTGAATACTATAAAACTGGTGCAGCGTCATTTGAATAAAGCCCTCAAAATGGAGGGCGCTCTTCTAACCATGTATGACCCCAGGACTAACCTGGCGGCTCAGGTGGTTTCGGAGGTTAAAGCGTACTTTGGCAACCAGGTGTACGATACTATAATTCCCCGGAATGTTCGCCTCAGTGAGGCGCCCAGCCATGGCAAAACCATCATTGACTATGACCCCCGGTCCAAAGGGGCAGAAGTTTATAAACAATTGGCGGACGAGGTGCTTCGTCGTGGGTAAGCGTGGCTTGGGGCGCGGATTAAACGCCCTCATTCCAGACGCTGAAGTTGAGAAGGAGCCTGTGGCGCTACCAATTGCCCAGATTGAGCCTAACCCCTTTCAGCCCAGACGTCATTTTGACCAACAAGCCCTCGCAGAATTAGCCCAATCGATAGCTGAACATGGCCTGTTGCAACCAATCGTGGTGCGGTCGGCCCCGGGCGGCTATCAGTTGGTTGCCGGCGAGCGGCGGCTGCGGGCAACCAAATTGGCGGGCAAGGCGGAGATTCAGGCAATTATCCTTGAGCTCAGTGATCGTCAGCTGGCGGAGCTTGCCTTAATAGAAAATTTGCAGAGGGAGGACTTAAATCCGCTGGAAGAGGCTCAGGCCTATAGGCGCTTGATTGACGAATTTAACCTTACCCAAGAAACCCTTGCGCATCGTTTGGGGAAAAGCCGTTCTGCAATCGCCAACACGCTACGGCTTTTAAACCTGGCCCCTGAAGTTCAGGAAATGTTGGCCCGGGGAGAGCTAACTGCCGGCCATGCCCGCACGTTGTTGACACTTCCAGCTCAGGAGCAGGTTGCTGCCGCCGGCACCATTGCTGATTCAGGCATGACTGTTCGGGCTGCGGAAAAAAAACGCGGGCAAACCAAAAAGAGGCCCAGGCCGCGTTTGGATCCCAACCTTACAGCTGTTCAGGAGCAACTCATGGAGTATCTCGGCACAAAGGTTGAGGTTGAGCATTCTCAAAACGGGGGAAAGATAGTAATAGAGTTCTACTCTCAAGCCGATGCCCAACGGGTCCTGACGAAAATCGTTGAGTAAATGTTTCACGTGAAACATGGCTGGGCCTGTTTCACGTGAAACATTTTTGGAGGTGTTTTTGTTGATATATTTGGATAATGCGGCCACATCCTGGCCAAAGCCGGAACAGGTCTATGTCGCTGCGGACAAAGCCCTGCGGGCAGCGGCAAATCCTGGACGCGGAGGCCATGCTTTAAGCAGGGAGGCGGCGCATATGGTGCTTTCGGCCCGGGAGCAGGTGGCCGTTTTTTTTGGCGTGGATGATTCCCGGCAGATAGTGTTTACCGGGGGCGCCACAGACAGTTTGAACATGGTTATTCATGGTTTGGCGAAAGCCTGCCGACGGATTATGGTCACCGGGTTTGAGCATAATTCTGTCTGGCGTCCTTTGTCGGCCCTTAGTGAAAATCTGGATATAGCGATTGATTACCGGGACTGCATGACTGCCTGTGGTTTTGATTGGCAAGAATATAAGTCCGGGTTGGCATTAAAGCCAGATTTATTAATCATTACCCACGGGTCCAATATAACAGGGGATGTTTGGCCGTTGGCAGAAATGACTGCCATGGCCAAGGCGGCGGGTGCGCTTGTGTGTGCCGATGTGGCTCAGACTGCCGGGCATCTGAGCCTGGATTTTCCCCAGCTGGGTTTGGATTTTGCCGCATTTCCGGGCCATAAAGGTCTGCTTGGTCCTCCCGGAATCGGCGGTCTCTATATCCGGGAAGAGCAGTCGCTTCAACCCGTGCGTATGGGAGGGACCGGTAGCTCGTCGGCCAGCCCCCGTCAGCCGGAGCGGCTGCCAGAACGGTTGGAGAGCGGGACTCTGAACCTGTCGGGAATAGCAGGGCTGGCTGCTGGAATCAAATTCTTGCAAGACCAGGGCTTAGACGCTGTTGCCAAGCATAAACGCGTTCTTCTTGAACAAGTGCGTCAGGGGCTGGATATGCTTGGGGCAACGGTCTATGGCGCCGGGTTTAACGAAGCAGGGGCCCTAGCCTTTAATATTGGCAAACTTGATTCTGCTGAATTGGCATTTATGCTGGATGAAGTTTATGGGATTGCTGTTCGCGGCGGTCTGCATTGCAGCCCGCGCGGTCATATGAGCTTAGGGACTTTGGAGCAGGGCGCTGTAAGAATCAGTCCTGGATTTTTTAATACATCGGAAGATATAGAACGTTTTTTGGGCGCTGTAGCGGCGCTTACCAGGCAGTATAAGAGGTGAATTGATTGCAGGGGACGATAATTAACAGTGTGGCAATAATACTCGGAGGTCTACTGGGGTGGTTGGCCGGTGGTCTTTTTGGCAGCAGGCTGCGGGAAACTCTGTTGGCGGTGCTGGGCTTGGTGGTGTTGATATTGGGGGTTGAAATGTCCCTTCAATGGCACGACCCACTTATGGTAATCATCGCAGTAGTATTGGGCGCTGTCATCGGTGAAAGACTAGGGATTGAGCGCTGGTTGGAAGGTGTTGGCGAAAACATCCAACGGCGTCTAGGGGCCATGGTGCGGGGAAACCTGGCGCAGGGCTTCGTTTTTGCATCCCTTATCTATTGTGTGGGGCCGATGGCTGTACTGGGAGCACTTCAAAGTGGAGTGGATGGGGAGCATCAGATTTTAATTGCAAAGGCGGCGATTGACGGCTTGACGGCAATCGCATTTGCTTCCACATTGGGTTTAGGCGTGATGTTTTCCAGTTTATCTGTCTTGTTGTACCAAGGTGCATTGACATTGTTATCCCAGGGATTGGCCGGATTTTTGGCGACCATGGACGCGGCGGTGCCGCAGCTAACAGCAACTGGCGGGATATTAATTCTTGGGATTGGTTTAAAGATCTTGGATATAAAACAAATTCGAGTGGCAAATGTCTTGCCCGCGTTACCAATTATAATTTTATTAACGTATTTTCAATCTGTTTGGTGAGGTGAAAAAAATGGATACGCCAAAATTAATTGTGGACAGGGAGAAACTGCAGCACAATATTGAAGCGATGCAGGATTTCGCCCGCCAACAAGGGATAAATTTGCGTCCCCATATAAAAGCCCATAAGACCGCTGAAATTGCCCGTTTACAGGTTGAGGCTGGGGCCAATGGAATCACGGTGGCCAAGTTGGGCGAGGCAGAGGGAATGCTTGCGGAGGGCTTTAATGATATTCTTGTTGCCTATCCCTTGATTGGAGCAGAGAAAATAGAGCGCGTTCGCGCATTGCTGGACTCTGGCTGTCACTTGACGCTGATGATTGATTCGCGGGCTGGAGCTACGGCCTTGAATGACCTGCGGTGGCCTGACGGCATTGACGTGTTGGTGAAGGTGAATACCGGTTTAAATCGATGCGGGCTGGAGCCGGGGCCAAAATTAGTTGATTTTGTCAGTTGGGTGCATGGGTTGTCAAACCTCCGGTTCCGCGGGATTATGACCCATGCCGGCCATGCGTACGGCGCCAAAAGCTGGGGTGAGGTTCAGGAGATTGCCCTTAGTGAAGGTGAACAAATGGTTGCGGCAGCTGCTGAAATCCGTGACCGGGGGATTCCGGTGGAAGTTGTCAGTGTTGGCGCCACTCCTACCGTAATGGTGGCTGGCGCTGTGCCGGGTGTAACAGAAATTAGACCCGGGAACTATGTTTTTTATGATGCTACCCAAGTGATGTTGGGGGTTGTAAAGCCCGAACGGTGCAGCTTGAAAGTGGTTACCACAGTTGTCAGCCGTCCGGCACCCGATAGAGCGATTGTTGATGCGGGCGCAAAAACATTGGCCCTAGACCGGGGCGCCCATGGCAGTAGTGGCCTCTCGGGCCATGGACTGCTTTCAGACCCCGGCTGGCGCCTGACGCGTTTATCGGAAGAACATGGTGTGATTGAAGGGGATAACCTGCCAGCGGCGGGAAGCGTGATCGAAATAATTCCCAACCACGCGTGTCCGGTTGTCAACCTGGCCGACCGCCTGGAATTGAGCACAGGAGCCCAATGGCCGGTAACAGTTCGGGGCAGGACTAGTTAGTCCCGTTTGCGGTTACACTAAGATTGGGAGGTGATGCTGTGAGGCGGGAGGAACGCACGTTCCCGATGTTTCCCCATGTGCGGCAGGCTTTTGGCATGGATATAAATCAGCAGGAGCATTGTCTGATAACAGGGCTTGATCGCTGCGACGCATTGTGGCCAAGCGTTATTTCTGGAGAGTGGTCCAATAATTGGGTGCAGGAAGGTAATGAAGATTAGCAAGAAGTCCGCCGGCAAATTGGCGGACTTTTTTCCCGTTTTGCAGGACTTTGCTATTTGGTGGCGAATATGTTTTTAGTTACACCTTATTTACTTTTTGCTACAATGGACAGGAACGCCCGAGCGAAAGGAAGCTGAAAATGGAATTTATTGTTCATTATGCTGTGGAAATCATCGCTATTTTGATGGCAGCGATGTTTGTATATTTTTCAATTCGAGTTTCTCTACTAAATCGCCGTTTAAAGGCATATAAAAATTTGACTAAATTATTGAAAGGAGGTCATCTAGAGGAACATATCAATGATTTGCATCGAAAAGTTGAGGAGCAGGGCAGTTTTTCGCAGCAATTGGCTGGCCAAATACAATCTATTCGCACAGACATAGCCGGCCATCCTCACAACCTGCATTTGGTGCGCTTTAACGCTTTTGGCAATACTGGCAGTGATTTGAGTTTTTCGCTGGCGTTGGTCGATGATGCAGGTGATGGTGTTGTCCTAAGCAGTATTTACGGCAGGGAAGAGTCACGGATTTTTGCCAAACCTCTGCGCGCAGGAAAATCTGAATACAGCCTGTCTGAAGAAGAAAAGCACGCTGTTAAAATGGCGTTGAACTCACGCAATTAACTATCTTTGGGAGGGGGGACTGTATGGCCAAAACTTCCAAAGACAGGAATTTCACCGTTATGCTGGTGCCTCATTCACAAAAACCGCCAGTGATTTTTCGCTTTTCTTTACTGGTGTTGCAGTTTTTAGGTATCGCCTTGGTTTTCGTTCCAGTAATTTTGGTCAGCTTCTTCAACAGTTTTTACTCTGTCCAGTCCGTTTTGCCTGAACTGGAGGAGTTGCGACTGGACAACCAGATTAAGAGTGAGCAAATAGAGCAAATGGCCAATGAGACCCAGGTTATCCTGGACAACCTCCGGCGTTTGGAGCAACTGGAACAAGAACTGATGGAGATCACCGATATGGATGAGGCAGGCGAGTCAATGATTTCTGCCGCTGCGGCAGAACCGGAAAACGGTCCGGAGAATTACCGTGCGGTGGCTTCCCGCTCTTCTTACACCACTTATGAGCGTACTATTAGCAATATAATGGCTCTACAAGAGGCTTTGCCCGACCAAGAAGAGCGCATGGAAAACCTTAAAGAAACAATTGAAGAACAACAGCGCAGAGAAGCGGCAACACCCTCAATCTGGCCGACCTGGGGAAGAATTTCTTCCCCGTTTGGTTGGCGTCGGCACCCCTTGAGCGGCGGTCAGGACTATCATACAGGGATAGATATTGCCGGGCCGAGCATTTACGGAAATTCCGTTTTTGCCACCGGCAATGGCCGGGTTACCTTTGCCGGCTACCGTTCCAGCTATGGGTATCTGATTATTGTTGATCACGGCTACGGACTGCAGACATATTATGCGCATCTGAGCCGCATCCGTGTACAATCGGGACAAGTGGTCGAGAAGGGGCAGCTGATTGGAAACGTGGGTAATTCAGGCGCATCTACAGGACCGCACCTTCATTACGAGGTGCGCAGATACGGATCGCCTGTGAATCCAATTAACTATCTACCGTAAAGCTGGGAGGCGAGGTTAATGTTCAAAAAGAAAGAAGAAATTGACGTGACCAAGGTCGACACTGTCATCGGCAAAGATACCGTATTTAACGGTACTGTTGAGGCGAAGGGTTTGTTAAGGGTCGATGGGAAACTAGTGGGTGAACTGATTATCAACGGAGACGTGATAGTTTCTCCTACCGGCCAGGTCGAGGCTGGTATTCGCGCCCGAAACATATCTATAGCCGGCACCGTTAACGGTAATGTGGATGCTACCGGATTGCTGGAGATTGAACCGACAGGCAAACTGTTGGGTGACATCAAAGTAGCAAAGCTGGCCATCGGTGATGGCGCAGTTTTCCGGGGCGCCTGTGAAATGCGTAAAGATCAGGACACTGCCGGTTCAGCCAAAGCTGAAAAGCAGAAGCAGCAAAAAGCTTCTGAATAATAAACAGCCCCTTCGGGGGCTGTTTTTATGTGTTTTTTGCGGCCATCCCAAGTGTTCCCAAGGCAGTAATCAAGCCAAACCCAATTAGTTCAGACATCCTAATCACAACCGAAAGCCTGGTATTCTGTAAAACGAAATATTCCATAAAGCCGCCTACATTCACTATACCGGTTATATACATGTCTCCAACTGCCGGCAAACGTTTGTTGACACCCGCCCCTGGTTGTAATGCTCCCCGGCCGATATTAACCAAGCCTACACTGTCCATGTTTCCCAAGCTCGCATCCACAGCAATGATTCTGCCGGGAGGGTTTTCCTGAAGGGCATCAAGCGTTTGGACCAAGTTTGCCGCGTGGACTGGTTGCTCCAGGCAGCCAAGCACCCGAAATCCGGGGTTGCCTGCCAATAGCTGCGAGCCTACCAAGGGGCCCAAGCTATCCCCTGTTGAGCGGTCGGTGCCAATGCAGAGCACCAACACATCTTGAATTGGACAAGCGCTATCCGTAAAGACGTCTCCAATCGCTTTCGCCAAAGCTGACCGGGCATCAGGTTGCGTATAGCGGATCTTTGCATAATGTGGTTGGCTGCCGGCTAAAAATTTGCGCATAGACACCCTCCCTGTCCCCTGAATGGTAAAGTCTATGAAAATGGTCCTCATAAAATAACCAGCCGTTTAATAAAGTTAAACGGGGTGAGAGCAATGAGCAGAAAAGGTGTTGCTGTGGCGTTGACTTACTGCGGTGCAGTAGTTGGGGCGGGGTTTGCAACCGGTCGCGAAGTGGTGGACTTTTTTACAGTGTATGGGCGAATGGGGCTTTTGGGGGTGGCGGTCGCCTTGGCCCTGTTTATATGGGTGGGCACGACCATATTAGATATTACCCACAGTAAGGAAATTTATTCTTACCATGGTCTTTTAAAACTAGTTTTGACCTGGCCTCCGGCAGTATTCATTGCAGACGCGGTGTTTTGCCTGTCGCTGCTGATCGGCGCCGGTGTTATGACCGCTGCTGCAACAGCAGTGGTTGGCGGCGACGGGTTCAGTAATATTTTGTTTGGCACAATATTTCTAGCGATATGTGTATTGCTGCTCTATCGTGGCAGCAGCGGCTTGCTGCGCGCCAATACTGTGTTGGTGCCGGTATTGGTGGTGGGAATCATTGCCCTTTCAGCTGTTGAGTTGAGCGCCCCGGTCTTTGTTTTGCTGCGTCCCGGACCCGTATTTGCAGCCGTGCTTTATGTGGGGTTCAATACTGCAATGGCGGCGGTGGTATTGACCACCCTGGGGGAACAGCTGGACGCTAAAGCTGCCCGTACGGGAGGATGGCTTGGTGGGATATTTCTGGCTTCTATGTTGTTGATGGTCTATCTTGCAACTTCCGGTGTAACCAACGTCCCGTTGCCCATGGTTGCTTTAGCTGAGAAATGGCTTGGTGATTGGGCCTGGGCGTATAAATTATCATTGCTGGCGGCTGTGCTGACCACTGCGCTGGCAAACATCCATGGCTTGGCAAGCAGGATGTCGGCTTATGGAGCAGGATACAGACCCTTGGTTGTCGGTTCTGCTCTTGCAGCCCTGGTTATCTCCCGGCTGGGTTTTAGCAGCCTGGTCAGGGTAGCTTATCCGTTGTTGGGTTATTGCAATATAGTTCTTTTAGTGGGATTGTGCTATTATAAGTGCAAGCAAAGGCGTAATCAGTAAGGGGGGTTGGCATGCACGAAAAACCAAGCCAAGAGTTTCGCCGCAGCCTAATGAGAATGATAACGCTGCTTGTACTGGCGCTATTTGTCTACCGGGGCTTGGCTTTGGTGGTAGCCAATTATTGGTTGCTGCTCGCCCTTGGCTTCCTCGTGGTAAAGATTGCCCGAGACATTCTTTTTTGGATGATAACCAGAAAAAATCCGTTTTTTTTCTTTGAAGATTATCTCAAGGATACTGCCCAGTATATGTTGGTGGCGGCAATTGGTATCGGGATTGTATATCTTATCCTGACGTATGTTGGCGGGATGGTCTGGGAACCGGTGTTGATAGCAGCTTTGGCCTGGGTTTGGCGATAACCTGAGGAGGCAAACGCGATGTGGTTTGATTTGCTGCTACTGGCGTTGATGGTTGTCATGGCGATCTGGGCATTGACAGCTGGTGGATTACGTTTTGGGTTAGTAAGACTGTTGATTTCTGGAACAATAGTGATTGGTGCTTTGCCGCTGGCATCTGGAATGAACCAGTGGCTGCGTCCGGCCCTGGCACCTGTATATACATCAGCCATTGACGAAAAATTAGTGATAGCGGTGTCCGACACCGGTAGCGAGAAACTTGCGGCTGGACTGGGCCCGTGGCAGCATCGACTGGCTATGCCAGCAGCATCGGGTCCGGAATATATGGAAGCAGTACTTAATTTGACCTTAAATACTACCGCTTATATCATGCTTGCTCTTGCCGGATTGTTGTTCTTGGCTTTGGCTGGCTTCAAGGACAGGAGCCACAATCCCCGAAGTTTAGTTTCTGCGCTCATTGGTCTCCTCAATGGGTTTTTATTGGCATTGTTTGTAATGTTTTGCCTGCCGGTATTTACCTTAGTTGAACAGGGGACTGTGCTGGCAGAGGCAGTAAGCGGGTCTGCATTTCTAAACTTGTTTTTTCGTCTGCTGACGGTTTTTGTCGATACGCTAGGCAATTTTTTGCTGTGAAGGGGTGGTTTTGATGTACAAACCTGGTGATGTTGTTGAACTAAAAAAACCGCATCCTTGCGGCAGTAATCGTTGGACAATCATCCGGGTGGGAATGGATTTTCGTTTTCAATGCCAAAACTGCAAGCGTTCAGTGCTGGTGGAGAGAAAAAAAGCGGAAAAAGCAATAAAAAAGTTGTTGGATTCGTCAGATTAGTTGCATGTCCCACCTGCTGTGATATAATATATATCTGCCCCCCTGCTTCAGCCAGGAGCTGAAGCCGCAAGTCCATAGGAGGAGGTGAAAAAATGCGAAATTATGAACTGATTTATGTTGTCAAGCCCGATTTGGATGAAGAGGCTTTGAACCAACTGCAGGAGAAAATCACTTCTATTATCACCCAGCAAGGCGGACAGACTACCGAAGTAAATGAATGGGGCAAACGGCGTCTGGCCTATGAAATTAACGACTACCGCGAGGGTGTGTATGTAGAAGTTTCTTTTGTCGGTAACAATGCTGTGGTCCAGGAGTTAGACCGGGTAATTAAGATTACCGACAGTGTTATCAGGCACCTGATTGTTCGTCCACAAGAGTAAACCGGGGGAGGAATTTGATGTTAAACCGGGTTATCCTGATTGGCCGACTTACCAAAGATCCTGAGTTGCGCTATACCCCCAATACGGGAGTTGCTGTGGCAACCTTTATGCTGGCGGTGGATCGCTCCTTTACCAATCGGGACGGCGAGCGGGAGGCGGATTTTATCCCCATCGTCGTTTGGCGTAAGACTGCCGAGAACTGTGCCAATTACCTGGCGAAGGGTAGTTTGGTCGCAGTAGATGGCAGGATTCAGGTTCGCAGTTATGAGCAGGACGGTCAGCGGCGCTATATTACCGAGGTTGTAGCTGAAGATGTTCGGTTTATGCCCCGTTCTGTTCAGAGTGGACAAACCGGGCAAACTGCCCAGTCGGGACAACAGGTCGGGCAGGAAAGTTCCGGCCTAGACAGCTATGGCCGGGACGTCGATGACGAAGACATCCCATTTTAGATAGGAGGAATACTGATGCGCAGAGAGAGAGGTCGTAAGCGCAAAAGAGTGTGCAGTTTCTGTGTTGACAAGATTGACCATGTCGACTTCAGAAATGCTGACAAACTGCGTAGATATATATCCGACCGGGGAAAGATTCTACCCCGTCGTATTACCGGGAACTGTGCCCGCCATCAACGCCAACTTACTTTGGCGATTAAGCGGTCGCGTTTTTTGGCCTTAATGCCGTACTCAACTGAATAGACACGCAGGACGGGGCATATTTGTGCCCCTGTTTTGTATGGGGGAGGGAACCTCTTTGTCAGAGCACGAAAAGTTTACAATCGCGCAGAACTTAAAGATCTTGGAAGAACTTAAAGTGCAATTGCTCTCGGTAATTGCCGAGTTGTTCTCAGGGTTGCACCGCGGCCTGGAAACTCAGGTGCTTGAGGCCCTCAGCGGCGCTCTGGTCATAATATTCGGCATTGCCAGGAGAGCCGGCATCAGTTTCCGCGAGCTGGACCAGGCAGTGGAAGAAAAGCTGGTGGAAAGGGTTGAGAATCCCCGGAACAGTTTGCGGGAGACCGAGCAGCAGATTTTGACCTATTGGCGCGGAAAGCGGGTTCGGGCCAACGATTAGGAGGTATTCGCGTGAAGGTAATTCTCAAGCAAAATGTCAAAGGTATCGGCAAGGCCGGAGATATTAAAGACGTAGCCGATGGTTATGCGCGCAATTTCTTGTTGCCCAGAGGACTTGCTGTGGAGGCAGATGCCAAATCAATGCAAGATCTTGAAAAGCATGCGGCAAAGAAAAAATCGCAAGCTAACCGTCAGCGGGCAGAGGCGGAAACACTTCGCGAGAAAATAGAAACGGAGACTTTTACTTATGCTGTCAAAGCTGGTGAAGGCGGTCGCCTTTTTGGTTCTGTAACCGGCAAAGACATCGCTGAATTGCTGGCCAGAGAAGGGGTCCGCGTCGACAGACGCAAAATTAATCTTCCAGAGCCAATTAAGCAGCTTGGTGATCATGAGGTGGAAGTTAGATTACATCCTGGTATTACAGCAGTTCTGAAATTGAAGGTTGTTGGTGCCGAGTAAAGCACACCCCTGGACTAAACCGGGGGGTGCTTTTTTTCTTTGCCTTCCCCGAACATTAACGAGATTTTTGGCTAAATAATTCGGTTTGGCGTTGACCTCTGTATTGATTTAAGCTAAACTGTTGCGGGGAAAGATAAAGATAAGAGCCCAGTGCCGAGCAAAATTAGCGGTGCCGAAGAATACAGGAAGGTGGTCTCAGAATGCCGGCTTTGGTTGTTGTAGGTACTCAATGGGGCGATGAGGGAAAGGGAAAGATAACTGATTATCTGGCCAGTAAGGCGGATATTGTTGTGCGCTATCAAGGAGGCAATAATGCCGGACACACAATTAAAAACGGCGCCTCTACCCATAAGCTACATTTTATCCCATCGGGCATTTTGCATGAAGGCACTCTCTGTGTGCTGGGGAACGGGATGGTTATTGACCCCCTGGAACTACAGGCAGAAATTGCACGTTTGCAAAAGTCCGGTGTCAATACAAGTAATCTTCGGTTAAGCAACCGTGCACATTTAATATTACCATATCATAAGCTGATTGACGGACTTACAGAAGAACGCCGCGGGCCCAACAAGATCGGGACAACTCGTAAGGGTATCGGGCCGGCTTATATGGATAAAGCTGCCCGCTGCGGCTTACGTGTCGTTGATTTGCTGGATAAAGAAGAGTTCCCGGCTCGGCTGGCAGAAAATATACGCGACAAAAATCTTTTGCTGCAGCGTTATTACGATGTTCCCGGGCTGGAAACAAGCGCCGTTCTGGAAAATTTGCTCACTGTAGCGGAACTGCTGCGTCCATATGTTGATGACACATCGGCTTTAATTAACGATGCTCTGGACGCGGGTAAAAGAGTAGTGTTTGAAGGGGCGCAGGCGACATTACTGGATCTTGATCACGGTACCTATCCCTTTGTCACAGCGTCTAATCCCGTTGCCGGCGGCGTCTGCATTGGCGCTGGTGTGGGGCCCACTAGGATTGACAAAGTTTTGGGTGTTGCCAAAGCATACACAACGCGGGTTGGAGATGGGCCATTCCCCACCGAATTATTTGATGACACCGCTGACGAAATTCGCCAGCGCGGTAATGAATACGGGACTACCACCGGCCGTTCCAGACGGGTGGGTTGGCTTGATGGCGTGATTTTGCGCTACGCCCGCAGCGTCAGTGGCTTAGATATGCTCTGCCTCACTCTGCTGGATGTACTCAGTGGGTTTGATGTCTTGAAAATCTGCACCCATTATGAGTTGGACGGACAGGCAACCACCCGGTTCCCAGCCAGCATCCGTGAGCTGGGCCGTTCTAATCCAGTGTTTAAGGAGCTGCCTGGGTGGCAAGAAGATATTAGCACATGCGCCACTTGGGATGAGCTCCCCGAAAACGCCAAAAATTATGTGCGTGAAGTGGAGAATATTTCCGGAGTGCCGGTGACGATGATTTCTGTGGGACCAAAACGGGAACAGACGATTGTTAGGGGCGACGTCTTTTAAGTAGGTTTATTCTGGGACGCAATTTAGCACGAAGCAATAAGGTTAGTTATTTTGTTGGGTCGCATTATCCGTAATATTTGGCACAAAAAACCTACTTGACAGCCTATAACTTCTGTAGTATCCTCTATTAGTGTCAATTGGGCCATTAGCTCAGCTGGTAGAGCACCTGACTTTTAATCAGGGTGTCGGTGGTTCGAGTCCACCATGGCTCACCATATTCTAGGCCCCTTGGAGAAGCGGCTTAACTCACCAGCCTTTCACGCTGGCATTCAGGGGTTCGAATCCCCTAGGGGTCACCATAAGCGGAGCTGTGGTGTAGTGGCCTAACATGCCTGCCTGTCACGCAGGAGATCGCGGGTTCGACTCCCGTCAGCTCCGCCATACTTTTGCCGCGGTAGCTCAGTCGGTAGAGCAGTGGACTGAAAATCCACGTGTCGGCAGTTCAATTCTGCCCTGCGGCACCATTTTTTCTTTGCCGGCGTAGCTCAATTGGTAGAGCAGCTGAATCGTAATCAGCAGGTTGCGGGTTCGAGTCCCATCGCCGGCTCCAAGTAGTACTCCCTTAAGGGAGTTTTTTTGTTTTTTTAAAGGAATTTTCCGCCATATTAGCGAATGTTTTTATATTGTGGTTAATACTATATCGAGAAAGGAGGAGGTTGCCCAGGTGGTGAATAGAGAAATTGCAGCACGGACTGTAAAATGCGCGGTAGCTATGATACTATTGGTTGCTTTAGGCTGCGGCCTGGTTTTCACGGGACTGAATTTGGTTGAACCGCAATTTGTGTACGCAGTCTATGTCGAAGATGACCTTATTGGTTATGTCCCGAGCTTGGACGAGTATCAAAAAATGGTTACACAAATCACTGCCAGAGCGGAAGCACACTGGGATTGCAATCTGATTGTCAACGAAGAAATTCGTGTTGAACAAGTCCGGCAATGGTCACCATCTTTGTCGCAGGCAAAGACAGAGGCCTATTTAGAGAATATGCTAACCTACATAACCAGTGGCTGGGCAATTAAAGTTGATGGTCAGACAGTAGCTATTTTAGAAGCTGAGGAAGAAGCTGAAGCAGCTTTGGAGGAGTTTCAGGCTCGGTACCACCCAAATTCCCGAAACCGTGAATTGTTATCATTGAGTTTGTTAGAGGAAGTGCGAATTGAACAGGTGGCCGTTGAACCGGAAGATTTATACTCCTACGATCAATGCTTGGCTGTTTTGCAGACAGGGCAGCAAAACTCAGACTCTTATCGTGTGCAAAGAGGAGATACACTGAGTGGCATCGCCAGGTCAAATAACTTATCCATGTCAGAGCTACGCGAGGCAAATCCCAATGTTAACGGCGACTTTATTCAGGTGGGACAGGTTCTTAACCTGGAGAGCACTTCTCCTCTGCTTCATGTAAAGACTGTAGAGGAACTACGTGTTACCGAGAGCATTTCACCGCCGGTGAAGTATAATTCCTCGGGCAGCCTGTGGTATTATCAAAGTCAGGTTGTTGAATCCGGTTCCGCTGGCAGCCGCGATGTTGTGTACCGGGTTGAGCTGCTCAATGGAATCGAGCAGAAACGCACCACCGAAAGGGTGGATGTGACCAAGCAGCCCAGCACCAGGGTAGTGACCCGCGGCACATCTCGCTGGCCTTCCCGCTCAACGGGGATGTTTCGGTGGCCGCTGGACTCGGGAAGAATTAGCGATTATTTTGGCTCAAGGCGTTGGGGACGCAGACATCTAGGTGTCGACATCGCTGCCAGTCCAGGGACGCCAATTCGCGCAGCGGCAGGTGGTACGGTAAGCACCGCTGGCTGGCATAATTCCTATGGCTATTATGTGATTATTGAGCATGGCAGCGGCTATTCTACTCTTTATGCCCATATGCGCACAAGCCCGTCAGTCTCGGTTGGCCAGAGTGTAAGTAGCGGCCAGGTCATCGGCCAAGTGGGAAGCACCGGACAAAGCACCGGTGCCCATCTCCACTTTGAAGTTCGCCACAATGGAAACCATGTAAATCCGCTCAACTTTTTTGCGCCTTAAGCCGGACCTTGGTCCGGCTTATGTTATTAATTACCTAAAGGATTTTCTCTATGTAAAGCGAAGGGCTTATAGAATCAAATTTAGCAGGGGAGAGGAGCTGGCGTTGAAGAAATCAGTTGCAGCAATACTTACAATCTTGAGTTTGTTTGCTTTTTTTGTTTTGGCAGGTTATTTTTACTATCAGCCGGGTTTTGTCTATGCTGTCAGCGTCAATGGCCAGGATATCGGCGCTGTTTCCAATCCCGACGAATATACGGGCGTATTGGCGGAGCTTTTGGAGGTAGAAGAGGAAAAAACAGGCCTGAACCTGGGATTTGCTGAAGAAGTCAGCGCCCGCAGGGAGTTTCAACTGCAGCCGGAACCCGATGCGGAACAGGTGGAGGCCCGCCTAAAAAACTTAACAACTTTCAAAGCTACCAGCTGCGCTGTCCTCATTGATGGTGAAGTGCGTTTTTTTGTTGATACGGAGGATACGGCGCAATTAGCCTTGGAAACAGCAAAGGCCCAATTTGTCGGTAACGGCGACAATGTGCAAACCGTCTCTGTACAGGAAGACATTCGTTTTATCGAGCAGGTGGTGGACCCGGATCAGGTAATTGAAGCCGATCAGGCCGTTAGTTTGCTTATTCAGGGGCGAGAAACAGTCGATACCTACACTGTGCAAAGGGGCGACAATCTCTGGGCAATTTCCCGGTCAGCAAATGTGAGTGAAGCGTCGCTTAAGGAAGCTAATCCGGATTTAAAAGAAACTAATGTGGTTTATGAGGGTCAGGAATTGAACCTCGTTACTGCCGAACCGTTGATTTCAGTCCGGGTGGTGGAGACGGAGACTAAAGATGAGTCAATACCTTTCACAACGACCTACAGAAATTCGGACAATGTTTGGTATTATTCTCAACGGGTCGGCCAGCCCGGCGTAAACGGAACCAAGCAGATAACTTATGAGGTTGAGTATGTCAACGGTCGCGAGGTTGGTCGGACAGTTGTCGACAGCAAAGTCGTTTCAGAACCACAAAATCGGATTATCGAGCGCGGCACTTCCCGCTGGCCTTCAGGTGGCCGCGGCGCGTTCCGCTGGCCTTTGAATACCGGCAGGATAACAGACCGTTTTGGGGCCTTTCAGTCTTGGCGCGCTACCCGTCACTCAGGGGTAGATATTGGCGCACCAGCGGGAACCCCGATTTATGCTGCTGCCTCCGGTACTGTAGTTGCTTCCACTTATAACAACTCGTACGGGTACATGGTTGTCATTCGTCATAGCAACGGATACTTTACTCTTTATGCCCATATGCAGGCCCGTTCGTCTTTGTCGGTGGGCCAAAGTGTCAGCTCAGGTCAGATGATTGGGCGTGTAGGCAGTACCGGGCAAAGCACGGGACCACATCTGCACTTTGAAACTCGGCGGCCCGCTTCAACTTGGAATCAAGCGACACCGGTTGATCCGCTACAATTTTTTAATCCATAGTCCTGTACAATCTGTGCAGGACTTTTTTTAACGCCAAAATCATGATATTATGTAAACCGGGAGGGGACAAATGCGAAAACTATGGCAGGTAATAGTTGCTGTACTAGTTATTGTTGTCATAACAGGCTCCTTGACAGTTGGGTTCGGCCTGGTCAACCGTATATACTGGGTTGCGCGTACTTCAGGTTACAGGGTTGTTTCGTCAGGGGACAATGTTTTGCGTGTCAATCCTGAGTTTGCCGAGCATATACCGGCGCTTAAATCCAAAGTCGACTATTGGCAGGACAAGCTAGATGCATACTTCGGCGCAGAGGTTCACCAACCCCTTATCGTCCTAACAAAACCGGAACGCTTGCAAGCAATGATTGGTGGCAGCGAATATAGTCTTGACACCGCCGGCGCCTATAGTGAAGGCGTGGTTTTATTGACAGTCAAGGAAAACGGGCTTCCTGAGCAGGCGGTGTTGGTCCATGAACTGGCTCACCATTATGTGCATGAGCTAAGCAGGGGAAACTACCCAGTTTGGTATAGCGAAGGACTGGCTCAGTTGGCAGAATGGTCTCTGACGGGTTACTTGTGGTTTGACGTTAACGAAAATTACACTTATTATAAATATAACGTGAGCGAATTGGACGAGAACTTTTATGGTTTGGATAGTCAGGCATCTGCCTATCGGCGGGCCTTTGAAGTGGCCAGGTTTTTGTCTGATCTGGATGGACAAGCCAATTATAAAATATTAAAGGAGTTGGCGGCTGGCAAAAATTTTCCCGCTGCTTTATATGATGCTACTGGCTTGAGCTTGACAGATTTAGACGAGTTTTGAAATCAGAGGGGGTTAAAGAGAGAATGGTCAAACAGAGTAAAATTCTGGTTGTCGAGGACGAAAAGCCGATTGCCGACATACTGGAATACAATCTTAGCAAAGAGGGGTTCGAAGTAAAGGTTGCCTATGCCGGCGATGAAGCAGTAGAGGTTGCTTTGGATTATCGTCCCGATTTAATTCTTTTGGACATCATGCTACCTGGAATTGACGGTCTTAATGTCTGCCGCCAGGTCCGGCAGGAGCTGGACTGCCCAATAATCATGCTTACTGCTAAAGATGCTGAAATTGATAAGGTGCTGGGCTTAGAGCTGGGGGCAGATGATTATGTCACCAAACCCTTTAGCGCTCGCGAGCTTCTGGCGCGTATCAAGGCACACCTGCGCCGTCGAACACAACCGATTAGAGAGGCACGGGCTGAAGCCAGTGATTCCGACAATGAGCTGATTATAGACCGCGATTTTTTTACAGTTAAACGCGGTGATCAAACAGTGGACTTGACCCAGCGTGAGTTCGAACTTCTTGATTTTCTTGCCAGTAATGCAGGTAAAATATACACGAGAGAAGACTTGCTTCAGAAGGTCTGGGGTTATGATTACTTCGGCGATGTCCGTACTGTCGATGTGACAATTCGACGCTTACGCGTTAAGATTGAAGAAAATCCCGGCAATCCGCAGTATATTTTAAGTCGTCGGGGCTTGGGGTATTATTTTAAGGGGAGCTGATGGCTTTGAAAAGCATCCAGTGGAAACTGGTAGTAATTTATATCCTATTACTCCTGTTTGCATTGGAGCTTTTTGGCGTTTATATGCTCACCTCGATAGAAAACTATTACATGACAGACCTTGAAGAAGAAGTGCATGGACAGGTGTCGGTGCTTTCCAATTTAGTTATGCGCTATTTGATGAACCCCAGCGAACTGGACGGCCTGACCCTGTTAATAAACGAATTTAGCCCCCTGGTGGGGGGGGATATTTACGTTCTGGACAAGAATGGATTTGTTCTGGCCGCTTCGCCGGGCCTGGAAGAATCAATTGAGCGTAGACTGGTCCAGAACGAAGTGGTTACTGCCTTATTGGGGCGTCCGGCTGATTCTGTCCGCTACAAACCAGGGACTAATGAACGGCATTATTTCTATGCCGAGCCCGTGGTCAGCGGAAGCAGCACGCTGGGGGCCCTCTATGTTTCTGTGTCATTGGATTTGATAGACAACACGCTGAGCCAAATGCGAAGAATTCTTGTGACTGGAGCAATTTTAACCCTGCTGGTTTCAGCTTTGTTGGGGCTGAACCTGGCTACAACCATAACCAAACCTTTACAGGCGATTACTCATCAGGCTGAAGCGCTTAAACAAGGGGATTTTAAGCAACGGATTGATATCGACGCCGAGGACGAAATCGGTCGCTTGGCCTATACCTTTAATACCCTCGCACGGCAGCTGGAACTGAGCTGGGATGAGATCAGTCAGGAAAAGGATAAGATTGAAGGAATCTTGACTAATCTCAGCGACGGTTTATTGGTCTTCGACCATCAGGGCAAAGTCATGCATATAAATTCCACCGCGTGCAGCTGGTTCGGCGTTAACCAAGCGAAAATGCTTAAAACAGGCACAATCGAAGACTTTCCGGTCCTAAACCAGCAATCCGGCCTGATTTCCCTGGATAATGGTATGGGGTTAGTGTTGCGTCAACGTCGTCTCCCTTTTCTACAGTCCGGCAAGAAGCAGGGCACGATTGTGGTGTTAAGCGATGTTACCGAGCAGCACCGGCTAGACCTCATGCGTCAGGAGTTCGTAGCTAATGTTTCCCATGAGCTGCGGACCCCGTTAACAACAATCAAGTCCTATACGGAGGCGTTATTGGAAAATCCTGACGAAGATCAGGAGCTGCGAGCTCGGTTCATGCAGGTGATTGACAGTGAGACAGACCGAATGGTCCGGATGGTTGAGGACTTATTGGTGTTGTCCCGGACAGAAGCAGGTAGTGAACGGGAGTTTTTAATTATACCGGTTGATGAAATTTTATATCAAATAGTGGATCAAAACCGGGTACAGGCGGAAAACCGGGGGTTGGAGATCAGTACTGACATCCCTAAACACCTGCCTTTGGTCCGCGGGGACCGGGACCAGCTGCATCGTCTGTTTCTCA
Organism: Bacillota bacterium; assembly: GCA_009711825.1. Taxonomy (NCBI): domain Bacteria; kingdom Bacillati; phylum Bacillota; species Bacillota bacterium. The sequence goes on from VEMY01000001.1 coordinate 52,442, forward strand.
ATCTGATTAACAACGCGATTAAATACACCCCGGGCGGCGGCAGCATTGAAGTTGCCGCTGAGAGCAGAAATAATTATCTGGAAGTTGCTGTTCGGGATACAGGTATTGGTATCCCGAGGGAAGCGCAAACCAGAATCTTTGAACGTTTTTACCAGGTCGACAAATCAAGAACACGGAAGGGGAAAGGCGCCGGCACCGGTCTGGGACTGTCGATCGCCAAGCAGATAGTGGAGGCCCATGGGGGCACTATCACCATTAATAGCGAAGAGGGCAGGGGCACGGAAGCTTTAGTAACCCTGCCAATCGCGGCCCGTAAGCGATTGCCCGCAGGTGGTTATGGGAGGTTGAAGCAAAATGGAGAGGATTAAAACTCTGATTTTGGTTGGTCTCGTCCTGCTAAGCGTCGTCCTTGCGCTGAATCTGATGGGGCAGCAAGCGTCTCCAGGGCAAGTTGAAGATTCTCCCGTAATTGACTTTGGCCCCGCTCCCGGGTTAGCTGATGTTATATTGCCCGGCCGGGTCTATATTCACAAGGACCAGGGTATGAAGTTACTGCGAAATGAAAGCGTGCTTTATAATCATTTGGTCGCTAGCCTAAAAACTCTCGAGTTTGATACTTTGGAGAACTGGGAACGCTGGGAACAGGTGGATTTGCCCGTGAATAATCTCGATTCACAAATCATATTTCGTTTCGACTATGCGCTAACCCCTGACTTATTGGCCGGATTTATGCACAACTATGATCAGGCAGACTTTCCCTTTGAAAGCGTCAATACAATCCAGGTAACCGCTGAAGGCAGTTTGTTGTTTGTCAATAGCAACGAAGCAGGCGGCTGGCTTTTAAACACCAGGTTTGATCAACAAGTTTTATCTCATGCAATGGCTGCGGATCAAGAATTGTGGGATTTAGAGTGGACGCTGCTCTCGGAAGTAGCGAATAACATGCCGGTGGATGGTTATGTTTACGATCTCGCTTCTCCCGGTTCCGTGGCTGTTCAGGGGTGGAGGAAATTACAGATTGAAGAAGATCTAATTATCAGTTCGTTTTTTGTTGACCCGGGTCGGGTAACACAAATTCGTGAAAACGATGGTGCGGTAATTTACACCGATGGCGAACAGGCTTTGAGAGTTTTTGAGTCCGGCGCCTTGGAATACAGCATAGCTGAGGATACGGGTATTAATCTTGTGTCCCGGGGAGAATCTGTGCAAAAGGCTCTGGAGTTTGTTGCTCGTCATGGAGGCTGGCCCGTTCCCTTGGTTGTTGGCAGTATGCACAGCAGTGAAAGTCAGCTTAGTTTGGAATTTGTGTCCCAGGCAACGGGACTGCAGGTTTATTCATTGGACCCCAGCCTGAGAACAGTGCTTACAGGCCAAACAGTTAGCAGTTATAGGAGAAACCTGTTAATTGCCAGTTCGGATCGGATTCCAAATGTAATCGAGGTTCAGCCCTTAGTGCAGCTATTGTCTGGACATACCCAAGTCAGCAGCTGGTTTGACCGCAATCCATCATCAATCCGAGACTTGTCCCTGGTTTTATTCTATGCAGGCGAAGAATTGCGTCCAGCATGGAAAGTCAGCCTGCATCGGCAACAGGTATTTGCCGATGCGGCCAATGGACGGATCCTCTCGATTCAAGAAGGAGGCGGGTTTTAGTGGATTGGGGAAGAACCAAGTTTATTTTGATACTAACCTTCTTGATCTTAAATTTGATTTTTGCTTTTCAGCTATGGGTTGTGCCCAGTTTTTTTGACTCTGATATGTTTATAAGTCGTCAGCAGATTGACGCCAGAGTAGCAGACCTGCGTAGCAAAAATATCAGTATTTCGGCGCAAATTCCCCGACGTCTGGCCCACCGGCAAATGCTAACTCTTGCTCCGCCAGATTTTGAATCCAGAGATATTGTGCATAGTATCTTTGGTTCCTTTGTCCAGTCCAGGCGCACAAGATATGATCTATATACTTCATCCCAGGGGGAGATACGGGTCTATCGAGATGGACGTGTTGAATATGCAGTTGCCCCCCGGGAGACCACCGAAACCACCCCGGCTTCGGCTCTGGAAACGGCACGGACATTTATGGAGAAGGGGCCCGGTCTACCCGATGACGCCAGACATCTGAGAACGTTTGAAACTGAGCCGGGGATTTATCTTGTCGAATTTGGCCAGTATTGGCAGAGGAAGCATGTCCCGGTTTCTTATCTTCGGTTCTTGGTTGACGGCCAAGGTGTGCTGAATATGGAATATTATTGGGTTCAGATTGGTGAGTTGGTGGGAGAAAATGTCCTTGTCATTCCCTCGACCGGCGCGCTAATGGTTGCCGCAGATTATCTTCCCGGTCGTTCTGAAATCACCGACTTATATCTGTCGTGGTTTAGCCGGCCCCTGATGGCAGAAGAGTGGAGGGTGCCCGCGGTGTGGGTGGTGGAGACGGAATCAGAGGTGCTATATATAAATGCATATTCCGGGGATTTGGAAGACAGGTATTTATTTCAGGCAGGAAATATCCTGGAGGATGTTGAATAACGTAAATTACAAAGAATCCGGGGGGCATAAGCAGTGGATAAACTTCAGATTATTGGCAACACACCGCTTCATGGCGATGTTTCCATCGGTGGCGCCAAAAACGCAGTAGTGGCAATCATCCCAGCAACTATCCTGGCTCAAGGCGAATGCATTTTAGAGAATGTTCCCAGACTGACTGATGTCTTAGTCCAATGTGAGATTTTGGAAGCGATGGGCGCTCACATTGATTGGGTGGATGCAAATATTTTGCGAGTAGATACGACAGATATTAAAACCGCGATTGTGCCTGAGCATCTTTCGGCCAAACTCCGAGCGTCATATTACTTAATGGGCGCGCTCCTTGGTCGTTTTGGGCGTGCGGTCGTCGGCATGCCTGGCGGGTGCAAGATTGGACCCCGCCCGATTGATCAGCACCTCAAGGGGTTTCAGGCCATGGGATGCACTTATCACTTAAATCAAGGACTGATTGAACTTACGGCTGACCCGTTGGTTGGCAGCCATGTTTATATGGATATCATTACTGTTGGCGGAACGATCAACATCATGTTGGCGGCTGCTGGAGCCGAAGGCGTAACAGTTATTGAGAACGCTGCCCGGGAGCCGGAAATTATTGATCTGGCGAACTTTCTCAACCAAATCGGCGTTGTCGTAAAGGGCGCAGGAACGGGCACGATTAAAATAGCCGGAAGCAATGAGCGTAAGGGAATCAGGCATAATGTAATACCTGATCGGATTGAGGCCGGCACATTTATGATTGCGGCTGCGGCAAGTGGCGGCGATGTCGTTATCAAGGGGCTAATCCCCCGCCATATGGAGCCGCTAACCGCAAAGCTCAGGGAAACTGGCTCCCAGGTGCAAGAGGGAGACGATTGGATTCGGGTTACCGGCAATGGCGTCAAAGCGGCCGCGGATGTCAAGACTTTGCCGTATCCCGGGTTTCCCACCGATTTACAACAACCGCTTTCAGCTTTTCTAGCAACCTGCAGCGGAACCAGTGTTATAACAGAGAATATCTTTGAAAACCGGTTTCGGCATGTGGACGAACTAAAGCGCATGGGAGCGAATATTAAAGTGGAAGGGCGAGTTGCAGTTATTGAGGGTGTCGTCCAATTGCGCGGCGCTGCTGTCAGCGCCCATGATTTGCGGGCTAGTTCTGCGCTTGTTGTCGCTGGACTTTCTGCCCGCGGGGAAACAATTGTTTCTGGATTAAACTATCTTGAGCGGGGTTACCAGGATTTTGCGGGCAAGCTTACTGCGCTTGGCGCCCGAATTAAAACGATATAAAAAAACGGGGGAACCCGTTTTTTTTGGAGGACTTCTATGAAAATTTGTTCACTGGCAAGTGGAAGCTGCGGAAACGCCTATGCTATCAGTCATCGGAATACAAACATCCTGATAGATGCGGGGCTGAGCGGAAAAAAAATCGAGCAGGCGCTGGCGGGGGTATTTTGTGTTAGCCGCCTAAAAGGAATATTAGTTACACACGAACATCAGGACCATATTCATGGCGCGGGAATATTGTCTCGACGCTATAAGCTTCCTTTGTACATAACAGCAGGCACGTGGCGGGCTGGAACCCGGCGTTTAGGTCCGGTTGCCGACAATTTGCTGAACATTGTTAGGGCAGGGGAGGCCTTCCAGGTGGGAGATTTGGATATCCTACCGGTGGCCACAAGCCATGATGCAGAGGAGCCGGTGAGCTACGTTATCGACAGCGGCCAGAGCAAGGCAGCATTCCTGACCGATACCGGAGAGGTCAGCGGGCAAACACTTAACATGCTTATGTCTTGCCAGGCGGTAGTTTTGGAAGCAAATCACGACCCAGAGATGTTGGCCCAGGGGCCCTACCCCTTTTTCCTTAAAAAGCGCATCTCCGGTCCACTGGGGCATCTGTCGAATCTACAGGCAGCGCGGGTTATTGCCCGTTTGTTAGAGCATGGAAAATTGAACGGTTTTTGCCTGGGACATCTAAGTGCTGAAAACAACACGCCGCAAGTGGCCTGGCAAACAGTGACCGCCTTTCTGGCGGCCCAGGGCATTAAGGCCGCAGATATACCGCACGGGCAGATTCTTCCCCGCCAAGCTCCCGGAGAATTGTTGCAGGTTGAGTAAACTGTTTGGTAAAATGTTTTTGAGCAACTACAATAGGGGGTGGACAACCGATGGATGAATTCCTAGAACCCAAAAACCAATCTAAAGGACTGGGCTTTGGCCGACAATTGACACTTGTTGTGGCGGGGGCAGTTTTGGGATGCATATTTACGGTCATGCTCTTGCCTTCAATTGTTCCCCGGTTGGTTCCTTCGCCCCAGGAGTATTTTATTTCGCCTGGGGACGCTCAGCGTGACCAGGCCGAACTATATGAGCACCAGCGTACAAGTGTTGTTGACGCTGTAGGGCAGGTTAGTCCGGCTGTGGTTGGAGTGACCAGGTTTTCCCGGAGCCGGGAGTTTTTTAACCCCGGTGGATCGTTGGTTCCTGCCGGCACTGGTAGCGGAGTTGTGTTTAATCCCGAAGGATATATCGTTACAAATTATCATGTGGTTGAGGATGCGGCAGGAGTGCTGGTTACGCTTGCTGATGGAGCTGAATTTGAGGCAGAAATTATTGGTTCCGATCCCGGGACTGATTTGGCTGTGCTGAAAATTGAGCCGGAAGAGCCATTACCGGCAGCGGTGTTCGGTGATTCTGATCAATTGGTAGTTGGCGAATACGCGATTGCCATCGGCAATCCCGGAGGGCTGGAACTACAACAGACAGTTTCCTTGGGCGTAATCAGCGCCAAGGAGCGGAATATCGAAGTCTATGACTGGGTCTTTGGACTGCTGCAAACCGACGCGGCAATAAACCCCGGTAACAGTGGAGGCCCATTGGTCAACGCCCGGGGTGAAGTGATAGGAATTAATAGTGTCAAACTAATCGATGCAGAAGGCCTGGGATTCGCTATCCCCAGCAACCTGGTTCAGGATGTGGTTGGCGAGCTGCTGGAGCGGGGCCGGGTTGTGCGCCCGATGTTGGGTGTCAATATCATTGAGTTAAATCCTTCAATCGCCAATCGTTACAACTTACCGCTTGATTCCGGTATCTATGTGGCCGAGGTCTTTGACAACGGACCCGCTTGGCGAGCCGGCATCAGGTCGGAAGACGTTATTGTAAGCATTGATGGTTCAGATGTTAATACAATTCGCGATTTGCGGGTAGCTTTAAGCCGGCGCAGCGTAGGGGATATGGTGGAGGTAACTATCAATCGCGCCGATGAAATCATCAACCTGGATGTTAGGCTGGAGGACTTGGCCGATTAGGAGGAATGGTTAATGTACGTGGTTTGCTCCCAGCATTTAGACCAGGCAATCGATGAGTTTGTTGAAGTATACGAGAGCCCGCCTGATCTTTACCTGTTGGAAAAGGTCTCATTTACAGATTGGACGACGCCGAGACACTGCGACCTCTGTTCGCAACCGCCTGAATATCTGGTGGTTTAAGAATGCGTTTTCAAATTGTCGCTGTGGGCAAACTGCGTGGCGGTTGGCTGAAGCAGGGCTGCACGGATTTCCAAAAGCGCTTGTCCCGCCATGCGGGGTTGTCAATTGTTGAAGTTCCCGATTTACCTTGGGCCGCCAGTCAGAGCGCTGCCGAAGCCCGGCGTGTAATCGAGGCTGAGGGCGAGAAGCTTCTTGCCCGAATAAATCCCCGCAGTTATGTGATTGCTTTGGACCCGGCGGGCAAGGCTTTTAGCTCGGAAAAATTGGCCAGTTTTTTTCAGCACCGAGCAGTTCAGGGAATGGGTTATTTTACTTTTGTTATTGGTGGCTCCCTGGGCCTGAGTAAAGCAGTCTTGAGCCGGGCTGACCTGGTTCTAAGTTTTTCCGAGTTTACCTTTCCACATCAACTTATGCGTTTGATTCTGCTGGAACAACTCTATCGCTCGTGCAAGATAATCGCAGGCGAGACGTATCACAAATAATTGCCGGAGGGAGGGGGAGCGCTTGTCTGAATATCATAAAATACTGGGAGTTGCTCCCGATGCACCTCCGGAAGTGATTAAAGCTGCCTTTAGGGCGCTGATGAAAATACACCATCCTGATGTTGGCGGAAAACCGGAACGAGCCAGGATGATTGAGGAAGCGTACCGCAAATTGCTTCTGGCCAAACCGCAGCCAAGGACAAATCCGATAAAGCCCCCAAAGCCAAGTGGAAGCGAGAACGGACTGTCGAATCTTGGTTATCGAGGCAAGTTTTTACAACTCTCCCTGGAGGGCTTTAAGTTCAACAAAATTTTCCCCTGTCCACCGGAATGTGTTTTTTTTAAGCGCCTCTGTCGGCACCGCCAACTTCTGCCTGGCATAGACACTGGAAATTCCCCTGCTGTGTTTGCAACGACTCTAGAGATAAGGGTGCGGAACTTGCAGGATTTTTCCCAGACCATTGATTGCCGGGCCGGTCGAGCCGTGCTGATTGATCAAACCGGTGAGTTTTACGAGAGCAAACCAATGTGTGGCACATTGCATCCGCTTCGCTATAAAGAGGCGTCTTTTGAGATGTTCAGCGCGACCCAGGCGGTTTTTTGCCTGTGGTTTCAAACCCTGCCCCCTGGCAGGCATATCAGTCGTTTTGTCTATAAGCACCGGGTACTGGTTCCGAAACCCCAGGGCGAGTTTTGGGACGAAGAATTAATCGATATCAGCATTTCCCCGACCCAAATCCGCTTTTTAAATGCAAAAAAGTAACCGGAACCTAAAAGGTTTCGGTTTTATTTATCCCTGCGCTTGCTGATACAGGACAAGGAATGTCTTATTTCCCAGTGGATTAAAAGGCTCATGGCTGCCCGGATTAGGATTATTGCCCCCAAAACATAGACTTCGTGCAGGCTGCGGACAGCGACGGTGCGTAATATCTCCCCTCCCAGCTTGAACTCGAGGCCGAAGGCCAGGCCCCGTGCCAAACTTAGCCGGAGAATTTCCTCGGCCCGGGACAGCCTCCGCCAGTAATTGATAAATACAATCACAGCTGTTGAGGAAATGACTAATGCTCCCAAAATATCCAGCAGTCCGGCTAACCAAATGATAACGCCATGGGTAAAAAAATCCATAATCTGTGCCTGCCTTTTGCATGCATTGCCTACGGACGGGGGTGGGGACCTTCGTTGTTAACCTGGCTGTGAAAAAGCGCTTCGGGTGAGAGATCCTGCTTCCTGGTTGAAAGATTGTTTTGTATTCCGGTGACACCACTAGCGCGGCGGGCAGCATTTTCTGCACGGCGCTTATGCTCCGGGGAACTGACTGTTCCGGTAAGAATCAGATGGCCGTCTGTAGAGCGCAAGTTTATATTGGCTGAATCAAGCTCATGATCAGCATCAAGTTCCTCGCGAACTTCCGCAATAATGTCATTTTGATCCACAGAACCATCAGTGCTAAGACTGACGGCATCCTGAAACTCGCTGATTCCCAAATCAGACATCAAGTCTCGTAAAGCGTATTTTTCCTGTAGTGTATCGACTATCCCAGTAACTTGAAGTGCTTCCCCACTGGACTGAACCTTTAAGCCGTATGCGGAGAGGTTGGGATCTGAATCTAAAGCGCGTTGAAGTTTGTAGGTTAAGTCGTCGGCTTTGCCCTTTAAACCAGTATCGGAAACTGTACCCCTGTGGGGACTGCTGCCGTCTTTAACTGCCATTGGCCATTTTACGCCCTTCTCTGAACCGGGATGATGGGTCGGCATCTGTGCTTTTTGCGAGCGAACTTCTCTAGGTGTAGGCCTGCCTTTTTTTGGACCCAAGAATGTCACCTCCTGTCGATAGTATACCCGATGGACAAGTGCTATAATAATCACGAGGGGGGAAGGTTTTGGAACTATTGCCAGAAATAAAAAAAGAAATTCAACAGGAAATCGCAGCTGCCAACGGAAATGAAGTCTTTCTTGCCGGCCGTCTGGGCACAAATGGAGTTGAACGGGTGCAGGTGCTTGCCCGTGGTAATAAAATCAGTGTTCCAGCCATTGCCGGCAAACTCGCGCCGGGTATGCTTGTGATTCACAATCATCCCAGTGGAGAGCTTACCCCCTCTCAGGCCGATATCGAGGTGGCCGCCCGTTTCGGAAGGGACGGGGTTGGTTTTGCCATTATCGATAATCAGGCAAGCAAAATCTATGTAGTTGTGGAACCGCACCTCCCGGAGATAACTGAGCCGGTAACCCATTCAGAAATAGACGCCGTTTTGGGTAATCAAGGTTCGATTGCCACCAGGCTGGCGGGTTTTCAGACCCGTCCGCAACAGTTGGCGATGGCGCGAACAATCGGTGACGCCCTCAATGAAGGAGCGCATGCGCTTGTGGAAGCAGCCACGGGAACCGGGAAAAGCCTGGCGTACTTGGTCCCTGCCCTGTTATGGGCAAATGCAAATAACAAACGCGTTGTGGTTTCGACAAATACGATAAACTTGCAAGAACAGTTAATCGAAAAAGATATTCCACTTTTGCAAAAGGCAATTCCCGAAATTAAGGCAGTGTTGGTCAAAGGACGCGGGAATTATTTATGCCTTCGCAAGTTCCTGGAAGTGATCAGAGAAGGCGGGGCCTTGGTTGATGATCGGGACAGCGCAGACTTACAAAACCTCGTTCCCTGGGCGGATAGCACACAGGACGGCAGCCGGTCAGATCTGAACTTTACACCACGCTCCAACCTCTGGGAATTGATTTGCTCCGATGGAGACACCTGCCTGCGAATCCAATGTTCCGAATTTAATAGGTGCTTTTTTCATCGGGCGCGCCGGCAGGCTTTGGATGCCGATTTGCTGGTTGCAAACCACCATTTGTTGTTTGCCGACATCAGCTTGCGGGCTCAGGGTGTGGATATTGGAGTCATGCCCGCTTATGATTGTATAATTCTTGACGAAGCCCACAATGTGGAGGCAGTTGCTACAACCTGGTTTGGCGCGCGGGTGACAGGGCCCGGCATCACCCGTCAGCTTTCCCGCTTGTACGCCAGTAAAGGCAATAAGATCCGGGGACTGCTTCCGCTGCTGGAGCGAAAAATGCTCGCAGCCGATGTTCACAAGGATTCACCGGTATTTTCCCGCCTACAGCAGTTGCCAGGTAATATTGTCCGGGTGCGGGAGAGCATTGCTCACCTTTTTTCGCTTGCGCTTCAGATGGTTGACTCCCGGCAGCGCGGGGAAGGGAAATTACGTCTGACTGCCACTGAGACTGGTGGCCAGGAGTGGCAGCGGGTCGCGGGCCAGGCGCGTTTAGCTTTACAGAATTTAAATCTTTTAATTAAAGAACTTACAAGCTTGTTAAATGGTGTGGAGGACCTGGGGCCTTCCAAGCTGGAAGACTTTTTGTCCCAGGCCGTGGAGTTGGGCTCAATAATAAAGCGGTTGACGACAGCAAACGCCAACCTCTCTGAGCTGATATTTGAGCCAGATGCGGAGCGGGTGCGCTGGTTGGAGGCATACACGGCCGGGCGTGAGCGAAGGGCAGCGTTTGTCGACGCGCCTCTAAGCGTCGCCAAAGGGCTGGAAGCTGAAGTCTGGAGGCGCCTGCGAACCACGGTCCTGACTTCCGCCACTTTAGCCGTGGATGGAGATTTTAGCTATATTCGGCAGCGACTCGGTTTGGAGAGCTGGGATGGAGTGAAGGAACTTGTGTGCGCATCTCCTTTTGATTATCGCAACCAGGTTCTGCTGGGGGTGCCTAGCGATGTCCCGGCTCCAGATGAAAAAGAGTTTGCCAGTTTTATTTCCCGGGCAATAGAACAGTCGCTTCTGACGACCCAGGGCCGGGCGCTGGTTTTGTTTACATCGTTCTCGCTTTTGCGGAAGACTGCCGAAGCAATTGGCCCAGCAATGAGCGCTGCGCAAATTAACCTGCTGTGCCAAGGGGAGCTTCCTCGGGGGCAGCTTTTGAGTATGTTTCGTTCTGATGTCCATTCGGCGCTTTTGGCAACGGCTTCGTTTTGGGAAGGCGTGGATGTTATCGGTGAAAGTCTTAGTAGTTTGATAATCACAAGACTGCCGTTCACTGTACCTGATGAACCTGTTACCCAAGCGCGCGTTGAAAAGCTGGCGGCGGAGGGGAAAAATCCGTTTTACCAGTTCCAGGTCCCCCAGGCGGTGCTTCGTTTTAAGCAAGGTTTTGGACGCTTAATTCGCAGCAACAGCGATCGGGGCGTGGTCCTTCTCCTTGATAACCGCATCCATAGTAAAAGATATGGGCGACAGTTTCTAAAGTCGCTGCCGCCCTGTCCGCAGATTTATTTGCCCTTGTCAGAAGTTTTGCTCCGTCAGAAAGAATTTTTAGAACCTAACAGCAACCCTCAATAAACGGGCAGTCGCCTTCACATTGCCGACAATGGTCCAATGTGACTGAATCGCGATGTCGCTCGTTTTCGCCATTAAAGGCACTGCGCAGTCGTTTCAGGATCATTGTTTCACCCTCCAGTCTTTAGTCAAGAATAGTATGCCCAACTAATCGTTTTCATTGTTATTATCCAGGTCATTTTCTTCATCGCCATTTCCTTCGTCATTCTCATCGTCATTTTCGCCATCCTCTTCTCCGTCACCTGGTGGCTGCTGTCCATCTCCAGGAGTGTCAGGCCCATGGAACCAGCAGGTGTTGGTGGGGTTCCAGACGCTGTCACGTGGAACTTGGCGTCGCAGGTTGTCCGGGCAATAGGGGTTAGCTAATAACCATGTGCTGGTGCAGATCTCGATAATATTCGCTGTGTGGATTTCGCAGCGTCTAGTGGGAACGGTTCCCGGCAGAAACAGCTCGTTATGAGTCTCCGGGCAGTTTGGCGTCGCCAGCTGACCGCTGTCCAAGCAGATGATTGCTTCATCAATGCCTGGGGGACGACTGAAACCAGGCGGAGGGGAGTCTTGATAGGAACGGCTGATAAACTCCCGCCAGGCCGGGGCAGCTATGGTTACAGAATCGCCAAGAGTTGTTTCAATATTTGAGTCAAACCCAAAGAACACGCTGGCTACAACATCACTGGTTAAACCGACAAAGACCAGATTGTTAGGGGACTGATTGGTCCCGGTCTTGCCGGCGGTAGCGAAAGGGAGCCCGCCGGCGCCTCTGACATCCTGGAGCATGTTGGTTGTTATGTATGCCACCCGCGGGTCAATCACCGGTTCGCGTTGTGGGGATGCCTGATAGAGAACAAGGCCGTTTTGGTCGCGTATCTCCTCAATTGTATATGGGGTAACACTATAACCGCCATTGCCTAGGGGCACATATGACAATGTTAGGTCCATGATTGTAGATGTAGGGCTGAGAGGTGTTTGCAGGTTGCCTGTGTTTTGGTCTAAGTCTCTATCGCCCAACTGGGGATTTAGCCGCCTGGCCATTTCATGGATTGTTTCGGTTCCAATTGCCTGATGCACTTTTACTGCGACGACATTGCATGAATCAACAAGTGCTTCGCGGATGCGTAGTGGTCGATTGTGATACTGGTTGTTCCAGTCGATGGGAACATAGGGGGTTGCGTTACCTGGACGGGTGAACTCAGTCTGCTGGCATTCAACAGTGGTGGCGGCAGTATATCCCGTTTCCAGGGCGGCAGCATAAAGAACACCCTTATATGCGGAACCCAAGCGGTAATTTCGGGTGGCCCGCGGAAAATCACCGGTCAGGTCAATACTTTCTACAATTGCAGCAATGCCACCTGTTTCCGAGTCAATAGCAACAAGGGCTGCCTGCACCCGTTCATCCTGCTCCAGCAGTTGCTCCCCACGTTCGGTAATCACTTGCTCGGCGGCAATTTGCATTTGCAGGGAGAGTGTGGTGGTTATTTGCAAGCCCTGATTATAGATCAGGTTTGTCAGTTCCTTGTCTTCCAAGCCAGGATATCTTTCTGCAAGTACAGTCCTGGCTTCCGCTTCTACCCGTTGTCGGAAGTGGTTGGCGCGGATTGTTCTTTCCTGAAGGGGCGCAGCTTCCAAAGTAATGGCCGCTGCTTCCGCCCGTTCTGCTTCAGTTATATAGCCATATTCAGCCATCCTGGCCAGGACTACGTTTTTTCGCTCATTGGACCGTTCCGGATTTCTGCGCAGGGAGTAGAGCGCCGGTCCCCGGGGGATGCCGGCAAGAAGGGCGGATTCAGCCAAACTCAACTCGGAAGCCGACTTACCAAAATAATACTGGGCCGCGGCTTCGACACCAAACCGACCATGGTCAAAGTATATACGATTCATATAGCGTTCCAGGATTTCATCTTTTGTAAAAGTCTGTTCCAATTTTATCGCATAAACGGCTTCGCGAATCTTACGCTGGAGCGTGCGGGCGGCGCCGGTTGTGTCAATAAAGTATTCGTTTTTTGCAAGCTGCTGGGTTATCGTGCTGCCCCCTTCCACCACCCGGCGCCCCTGCAGGTTGCGCCAAAGAGCGCGTCCGATTCCCCATACGTCTAGGCCAAAGTGCTGATAAAAGCGGGAATCCTCCACGGCAATAAACGCATTAATCAGGTCTGGAGACATTTCATCAAGGCTTACCACTGTCCGGATTTCCGTGGCAAACCGGCCGATTTCATTGCCGTCCCTGTCCAACAGGATTGAGGGGCGCTCCAGCTCCCGGCCCAAATCAATACTCTGATAGGTATATATGAAGTAAATAGTGCCTGCGGCAACAAAGACCGCCAGCATAAGTGCTGCGACTGTGAAAGCCCTTTTAAGCAAGCGTTTGTTTACTGCCATTCAAGTCACTCCAAGGCTAAGTTTATATGTAGTATTCCAATGTTTGGGCAAAGATATAAAAAGATGTTGGCTTAACAACCCCGATGTTATATAATTACAGCTGCTATTGATAATTTAATAGATTGAGGAGGACTTAGAATGTTACCAACCCCAAAGAAATTTAAAATCGTATCTGGCAGCGCCGAAGGCAAAACCCTTTTGAACGCCTTTGATAATGCGCTTTTGGCGGCAGGCATCGGCAATGTGAATTTACTTCGAGTGAGCAGTATTTTGCCCCCGGAAGCTCAGCTTGATTCAGGCTTATTTATTCCGCCCGGTTCATTAGTGCCCACAGCTTATGGCTATGTGATCAGCGAAAACCCGGGGGAGAAAATATGCGCTGCCGTTGGTATCGGATTTACTGCCGATACTTTCGGGGTGATTATGGAATATGCTGGCAAAGGCGATCGGGCCTTTGCTGAAGCCCAAATTCGCCATATGTTGGAGAATGCATTTGAGACCCGCAAACTGCCTTTGGTAGAGATGAAAATCGCCGCAAGTGAACATGCCGTCGACAAAACCGGATGCGCTTTTGCGGCGGTACCCCTTTGGTATTAGGAGGGTATCCGATGGAACTATGGTATACCGAAGAACAAACGTCGCAAATTAGGTTATCATGCAAAATCAAAGAGACCCTGTACACTGCCCGCACTCAGTTTCAGGAGCTGGCAGTAATTGATACGGAGCCCTTTGGGCGCATGCTTGTTTTGGACGGCATGGTTCAGACTTGTTTAGCCGATGAATTTGTTTACCATGAAATGATTGCCCATGTCCCGTTATTCGCCCATCCCGAGCCTAAGCAGGTCTTGGTAATTGGGGGCGGTGATGGCGGCGCCATCCGGGAGGTGCTCAAGCATACCCAAGTGGAGCGGGCTGTTTTGGCCGAGATTGATGGCGAAGTAATTGAGAGCACCAGGCGTTTTTTGCCTGAAATCGCCGGCGCCTTGGATGATCACCGGGTAGATATTCAGGTGGTGGACGGAATCAGTTACCTCAAGCAGCGTCACAACGAGTTTGACTGTATCTTGGTTGATTCAACAGAACCGGTGGGACCCGCGATAGGGCTTTTCAGCCAGGATTTTTATCAATCGGTTTTCGACGCGCTCAAGCCTGACGGACTGATGGTTGCCCAAACAGAATCGCCGTTCTATAATCAGGACATTTTGCTACGGGCAGCCACAGGAATGAGAAGCGTTTTTGGGCAGGCGGCGACCTATCTGGCAAGTATCCCCACATACCCCAGCGGGCTTTGGAGTTTTACAATGGCCTCCAAAAAGTACCAGCCGGGCTGCCTAATGCGTCAACCTGCGCCCGATTTAGCTGTTAAATACTATACTCCGGAATTGCATAAAGCAAGCTTTGAATTGCCGCTCTTCGTCCGGGAGCTGCTGGGTAAGCAGTGATGAAATGGGGAATCGATACCTGGCCCGGCCGGACATTTATTGGCGCAGTCAATGATGAAGATGCGCCTAATGTGTTATTGGGCGCTCCGATGGATTATTCAGCCAGTTTTCGTCCCGGCTCCCGGTTTGGGCCCGAGGCGATCCGTCAAGTTTCTTATAATCTCGAGGAGTATAGCTTGCAGCTGGCAAGGAATTTGGATGATTTACGATTTTTTGATGCCGGTGATTTGCATTTGCCCTATGGCAATGTGTCCCGCTCATTGGAGCTTATTGAGCAGGCAGTCATTAAAATAATTGATAACAACCGGATGCCCTTTGTGCTGGGAGGGGATCATTTGGTTTCATACCCGTGTCTGAAGGCGTGCAGCAGGCGCTGGCCGGGACTTACAGTGGTGCATATAGATGCCCATGCTGACTTGCGTAACGAATATATGGACGAGGAGTATTCCCACGCTACAGTCATTGGGGCTGCCCTTAAAGAGTTAGCAATTGGGCGGGTGTTTCAGTTTGGGGTGCGTTCGGCTACCCAGGCGGAACATCGGCGGGCTCAGGAAGAAACAGAATTTTATCCCTTCGCTTTTGCTGAGCCATTGCGGAGAGTGATTGAAGAGATCCAGGGGCCAGTGTATATTACCTTGGACATCGATGTTGTTGATCCTGGGTTTGCGCCTGGCACCGGTACGCCCGAGAGTGGGGGCATTACGCCAACGGAATTGTTCGCAGGACTGCAAATTCTTGCCAGTCGGGAGATAATTGGTTTTGACCTTGTTGAGCTGGCGCCTGCCTATGATCCCTCTGGGATTACAGCTGCTCTCGCCGCAAAAATTGTGCGGGAGGCGCTGTTGTTGTATGGTAAGCAACCTTGAGGTTGCTTTTACTTTACCCCAGGTGCCCGTAAACGGGCGGATGGGGGCAAAAAATTATGCGGGGTGTGGCTGATTGTGAATAAGCTTTTTGAAGCTTTATTACAGGTAATATTGCAGCAAAGTGATGAGGGCATTCATTTGGTTGACGGAGAGGGTATTACTCGCTGTTATAATACCAGTGCCTCCAGGATGGACGGTCTTGAAGCAGAAGCAGTTTTGGGACGGCATGTCCTGGATGTATTTCCCTCTTTGAGCCGGGATACCAGCACTTTGCTAAAAGTGCTGGTATCCCGGCGCCCAATATTTGACCTGCAGCAGACTTATACTAATATGCGCGGGGCAGAAATCACCACAATCAACACGACCCTGCCCGTTTTTGGGCACAGGGGTGAACTGTTGGGGGCTGTGGAAATAGCCCGAGATATTACTCAAATTCAAAAGCTGTCTGAGCAGGTTGTGGACTTGCGCCGTCGCCTGTATACCATTGCTGAACAGTCCTCTGCGGGGCCAACCGGCGCCAGGTACACTTTTGCCGATATAGTCGGAGAAAGTTCAAGTCTGGCCCAGGTATTAAAGCGGGCTGCCCAGGCAGCCCATACCAATTCCCCCGTGTTGGTTGTTGGTGAGACCGGTTCTGGTAAAGAGTTACTTGTGCAGGCAATTCATAACCACGGCCAGCGCCAAACCAAACCCTTTGTGGCCCAGAATTGTGCCGCCCTGCCCGAGGGGCTGCTGGAAGGGATTCTTTTTGGCAGCGTCCGAGGCAGTTTTACCGGCGCCGATAATCGGGCAGGTTTGTTCGAGCTTGCTAATAGAGGAACTTTGTTTTTGGATGAACTACATGCGATGGCGCTGCCCTTGCAGGCTAAACTGCTGCGTGTGTTGGAGCGGGGGGAATTGAGACGCCTTGGCGATAATCGCACCCGGCAGGTGGATGTGCGAATTATTGCCGCACTGTCTTCTGAACCGGCTGAGCTTGTGCAACAGGGGAAGCTGCGGCCTGACCTGTATTATCGGCTTAATGTGGTGCGTTTGGAGTTGCCGCCGCTGCGGAAGCGTCTTGAGGACATGCCGTTGCTAATCCGTTACTTGCTAACGAGATTGAACAAAAAATTGGGCACCAAGGTGCTTGGTGTCAGTCCGGAGGTAATGCGAATTTTCAAAAGCTATGCCTGGCCCGGAAATATTCGCGAATTGGCGAACCTGCTGGAGGGCATACTGCACTTTCGAGGCACAGGACAAGTGCAGACCAGCGATCTTCCCGAATACCTCTTGCGCAATCAGCAGCGTGGATTGCGCAAGGAGTTGGCCCGTCGCGAAGCAGAAATGATTAGCGAGGCCATGCAGGCCAGCGGACATAATATCTCAGTGGCGGCATCATTATTGGCAATCCCCAGGCAGACATTGCAACGAAAATTGAAGAGGTTGGGCTGGCATAATACTTGCAATATAAATGGTAACAACAATTAAGGGAGAGTGAATGTCTGTGGTCAAGACAGGTTGCCGTTATGGAACCCATCGTAGTCTAGAACCTCTGGGCAGCTTGCCCCAGCCTGCGTGGAAGCTGGACAACACAATGGATTTGTACGCATCTGAACTGCTAATCAACGTGGAAACCCTAAACATAGACGCCGCCAGTTTCCGGCAGATCAGTGAACAGGCCCAGGGAGACCCTCAGCAGATTGGCAAGATTATAGTAGACACAGTTGCCCAAAGGGGCAAACAACACAACCCGGTAACTGGGTCGGGGGGGATGTTGATAGGGACTGTCGCCGCAATTGGTCCCAAGAACGGGAACGAACTGGCGCCGGGCCAACGCATCGCTACCCTGGTCTCATTGTCGCTGACTCCGCTGCATATTGATAGAATTAAGGCGGTGCGCCCAGAGACCTGCCAGGTGGACATCGACGGGCAGGCAATTCTTTTTGCCAGTGGCATTTATGCGGTACTGCCCGAAGATATGCCGGAGCGACTGGCGCTGGCAGTGCTGGATGTGGCGGGAGCACCAGCCCAAACCAGGCGATTGGTTCAACCGGGGCAGACAGTGGCTGTCATCGGTGCTGGCGGCAAGTCGGGGTTGTTGTGTATGCACGAGGCCCGCAAGCAGGCCGGCAGCCAGGGGCGTGTAATTGGGCTGGAGCTCTCGGAATCCGGCCTTGAGCGGGTTAAAAGTACCGGTTACGCAGATATTGTGCTCCAGGCCGACGCTACTAAGGCAGTGGAAACGATGAACCAGGTTGAGACTGCCACCGATGGCCGCATGGCCGATGTGGTGATAAATTGCGTAGATATTCCCGGAACTGAGATGAGCTCGATTTTATGTTGTCGGGAAACGGGCACGGTATATTTCTTTAGCATGGCCACCAGTTTTACCGCCGCTGCCCTCGGGGCGGAAGGCGTTGGCAAGGATATACAGATGTTGATTGGTAACGGCTATGCCAGGGGACACGCGGAGATAGCCCTTAACTGTCTACGGGAGAACCAGGCGCTGCGGGATATTTTTACGGCGGTATATGCCTAAGGAGGAAGACGATGCGAACTTACCAAGAAATTCCCCTTTACAGCGGAGTCAGTGAGGAGCAGTGGCACGATTGGCATTGGCAGCTTCAGAATCGTATTACAGATGTTGAAACGCTTAAACAGGTCGTTCAACTTACAGATGAAGAAGAGCAGGGAATCCGCCGGTGTCTTGAAACTTTGCGGATGGCAATCACACCCTATTACGCCAGTTTGATGGATGAGGTCGATCCCACCTGTCCAATTCGCCGGCAGGCTGTGCCGGTGGCCAGGGAATTAAACATGGCTGTTACTGATATGGCTGACCCTCTGGCGGAAGATGTTGATTCACCGGTCCCGGGACTGACCCATCGCTATCCGGACAGGGTGTTGTTGCTGGTCACAGATCAATGTTCGATGTACTGTCGACATTGTACGCGCCGCCGATTGGCAGGCGCCACCGATAAAGCGATGCCGGGAGAAAGGGTGGAGCAGGCGCTGGAATATATTAAAAACACGCCACAGGTCCGCGACGTACTGATTTCCGGCGGCGACGGTCTTTTGATTTCCGATGCGCATTTAGAAAATATTATACAGCGGCTACGGAAAATTGAGCATGTGGAGGTAATCCGGATTGGCACCAGAGTGCCTGTGGTAATGCCGCAGCGAATAACACCGGAGTTAGTCGCTATGCTCAGGAAGTATCATCCGATTTGGATTAATACCCATTTCAATCATCCCAAGGAGTTAACACCGGAAGCCCGCGGCGCCCTGGCCAGGTTGGCAGATGCCGGCATTCCATTGGGCAATCAATCGGTGTTGCTGCGGGGGGTCAATGATTGTGTAGGCGTGATGAAGGCATTGGTGCACGGGCTGGTCAGAAACCGGGTGCGTCCTTACTATATATATCAATGTGACCTTTCCAAAGGGATAGAGCATTTCCGGACCAGTGTCAGCAAGGGTATTGAAATTATCGAAGGGCTGCGGGGGCACACTTCCGGTTACGCGGTTCCCACCTATGTGGTGGATGCCCCTGGTGGCGGCGGCAAGATTCCGGTTATGCCCCAGTATCTGATATCTCAATCTCCGGAGCGGGTGGTCTTGCGCAACTACGAGGGCGTCGTCGCCACCTATGCCCAGCCCTCGCACTACCAGTCACCGGATTGCAGCGATTGTGAGTACTGTACGCCCAGGCTGGGAGTCTCCGGATTGCTAGCTGGTGAGGGCGTCAGCCTGGAGCCCGCGGAATTGGAGCGCGGGAAACGGCGCAAGTGAAGCAAACCCTTTTTTCACGAATCCGGAATCTGGGCACTGTGGCTGTAGTTGGCATGGGTAAAAACACCGGAAAGACCACGACGATAAATTATTTGCTGGATTCTGCAGCTCGGGAAGGACTCAGGGTTGGCCTGACCTCCACGGGTCGCGATGGCGAGGTTTTAGATGTGGTGAGCAACTTGCCAAAGCCCAGCATCCAGTTGCCGACAGGGTCGGTGCTGGCAACATCCCGGGACAGCCTGAACCGGGTAGGGGCCGGTCTGGAAATCCTGGAGAACACAGGCGTGACCAATCCCTTGGGTGAAATCGTCATAGCCAGTGTGCGAAGAGCTGGCACGGTTGAGGTCAGCGGACCAGAGCGGACCGCTGATTTGCGGCAGATCGTGGCTGCCCTGGCCAAGCGTGCTGATTTGGTGTTGGTGGATGGCGCCTTGGACCGGCGGGCGGCTTCTGCCCCCGCCTTAAGTCGGGCCACGGTGCTAGCCACCGGGGCAGCGGTGGCAAATACGCCCCATGTTGTGGCGGCAGTCACTGCCCATCAAGTAGAGTTATTGACCCTCCCCAAGGCGGATTGTCCGTCGCTGCTGGCTGAATCTGTGCAAAACGGCGAGGTGGCGGTCTGGGGCGCTGACGGCCTGAAGGTGCTGCCACTGTCTACGGCAGTGGATGGACCAGCGGAGGTTCTCGATTTTATTACCGGCCCGGAGATAACTTTAGGTCTGGGAGGGGCCCTGGCGGATGAATTATTGGAGCTCTTGGTCGAACCTGCCCGTCGTTATAAAGGCCTTCAGATTGTTGTTCGGGACGGGACCTGTTTGTTTGTGTCTGCTGCTGTATGGCAGCGTTTCCGTCGCGCTGGGGGAGAGGTCAGGGTGCTGAGCCCAATTCATCTGGCGGCAATCACAGTAAACCCTGTCGACCCCCGGGGCAGACAATTCCCGATCGGTGAGCTTGAAGCGATGCTGCAGCAATTGTTGGAGGATATACCTGTTTTTAATCCAGTGGCGGGGGGAGGTGCCGGCAATCTGGTATGATGATTTTGTTGATAATCGTACCGCTGAGCAAATAGGGCTGGCGTGGATTTGGCAGCGCTTCCAAACTCTAAGTTGTTATGGCGACCATCTGCGTCGGCGTCTGCGTCCCTACGGACCTGGGCAGGAACGCCAGCTCCAGGAAGAATGGGCGCTTGTCCGCCGAACCCTAGAGGATTGCCAACAGAAGCCGTCGTTGGTAAAGGCAGTGGAGATGGACATCCATCAACTTCGTGAAATCAGGGGGTTGGTTGGCAAGAGCGCCCGGGGCATGGCCTTAGAGGAGTTTGAACTCTTTGAGTTTAAGCAGTGGTTGTCCCGGGTTGCCAGCCTGGCCCAAAAGCTCAATCTGCTGACCAATTTGCCTCCACGGCTTGAATTGTTGGATTTCAGCACATTGGCGGCGTTATTATCTGTTGGCGAACAATCTGAGCAGGGGTTTTATTTGTCTGATCAATATTTACCCGAATTGGCCGAGTTACGGGCAAGACAGCGGAAATTGCAGAGCAGGCTTAATCGTCTTCGGCGCAGAGCCCAGGCGGCGATCAGCGCTGAAACCGGCGTAGAGTTCAACTTTATGGGTGTGGTTCGCGTCAGTAAGTTGGAAGGAAAATTGCTGGAAGAGCTGCGTCAACGCGACGACCTTATCCTTGCTGCCGAGGGCTTTACAGATGTTGAGTTTCGTTTGCGGGAAAGCGGTTTGATGTTAACCATAAGCGGGGAATTGGCGGAACTGGAGACCGGTATTCAGCAGGAAGAACTGGCGGTGCGCCTTCGTCTTAGCAAGGAGGTCGCTCGTTACCAAAGGCAGCTGTTGGCGGTTTGCCGACGCTTGGGCAGTATTGACTTGCTTTTCGCCAAGATTCGCCTGGCACGGGAAACGGGATGGACAGAGCCAATCTTGAGCAAAGATAATCATATTGAGCTCCGGGGATTTACTCATCCCGCCATTGCCAACTATCTACAGCATCAGGGTTTGGAATTTCAGCCCGTGGACATAGATTTATCAACCAAGGTAACACTTATTACCGGCGCCAATATGGGCGGTAAGTCTGTCAGTCTTAAGTCGGCAGGGTTGGCAGTGGCCATGGCCCAGCTAGGATTGTTGGTGCCGGCGGATAAGCTGGTATTTTCATTGCGGGGATTTGTGTATTATTCGCAACAAGATGCCAGTCCGGAGCAGGGGCTGAGTACTTTTGGCGCCGAGGTCTATAGCCTGGCGGGAATTCTTCCCCGCTATCAGGAGCGGGGTCTGATGTTGTTGGACGAGCCCGCTCGCGGGACAAATCCGGCGGAAGGAACGGCAATTGTCGGTGCTTTGGTGGATTGGCTGCGGACTGGGAACAGCCTGGTGGTTGTGTCCACCCACTACCAGCCGCGAGTGGCCGGCGATGTCAACCTGTTTCAGGTTGCCGGGCTGGCCGCGTTAACGCCCGCTGAACTTAATGCCGCTCTCAAGGAGAATAAAAGTGTCCAGGAACTGATGGACTATTCGCTTGTCCCGGGAAGCGGCCAAGTACCCCGGGATGCTTTAAAAGTTGCGGCCTTTCTGGGATTAGATAAGGAGATTATTGACTCCGCTGCCCGGGAATTGGGTGTAGAACTTCAGGAGGTGACCAATTTTGAAACTTGAACTGGATCCAACAGTGGTGGAGCGTTGTCGCGACGCTGCCCAGCGGATTACTGCTGATGTCAGGGATTTTATTGAACCCAGGACCACTACAGCCGTGGAACGCACGGTCTTACGATTGTTTGGGATTAACGAGGCCGCCGGTGACGTCCCGCTCGCCAACCTGCTGGTGGAGGATTTGGAGGCAGCCGGGCAATTGGGAATGGGGTCCGCATATTGGTTGGCAAATGCCTGTAAGCACACGAAACTGTCACCCCAGGAGGTGGCCCGGCAGGTTGCCGCCGGCGAACTTGACTGGCTGCGCTTGCCCCAGACGCCGCCTTCCGAGCTGCGGCCGGTGATGAAGGAGCTTGCTGGACCGGCGTTAGAGCAGATAACATCTGCCCGCCGGCACAGGGAGACAAAGTTAAAAGAACTTGGCACTGGGCCCAAGCCCTTACTATATGTGATAGTGGCCACAGGCGACATATATCAGGACGTGGTTCAAGCCAAGAGCGCTGTTGAACAGGGAGCCGATATTGTGGCCGTTATCCGTACCACTGGGCAAAGCCTTCTGGATTATGTGCCCGACGGCGCCACCAGGGAAGGGTTTGGCGGCACTTGGGCAACCCAGGAGAATTTCCGGATAATGCGGGCTGCCCTCGATGAGGCGGGGGATAAGGCAGGGCGCTATGTACTGCTGGTTAATTACTGTTCGGGCCTGTGTATGCCGGAGATTGCAGCCCTGGGCGCTTTGGAGCGCTTGGATATGATGCTAAACGACGCCCTCTACGGTATTTTGTTCCGGGATATAAATATGCAACGGACCCTGATTGACCAACATTTTTCCCGGGTGATAAACGGCTTTGCCGGGATAATAATCAATACCGGTGAGGATAATTATCTGACAACCGCGGATGCAATCGAAGAGGCCCATACTGTCACAGCGTCTCAGTTTATCAATGAGCAGTTGGCGTTGGCGGCAGGCCTTGCACCCTGGCAGATGGGTTTGGGGCATGCTTTCGAGATTAACCCGGACTGCGAGGACGGCTTTTTACTGGAACTTGCCCATGCCCTGCTGGCCCGGGAACTGTTTCCGGAGGCGCCCTTGAAATATATGCCGCCCACCAAGCACATGACTGGCGATATTTTTAAAGGCTATGGCCAAAACTCGATGTTCAATCTGGCGTCCGTATTAACAGGGCAGGGCATCCACCTCCTTGGCATGCTCACCGAAGCAATTCATACTCCCTACATGCAAGATCGCTATTTGGCTCTGGACGGCGCCCGCTATATAATGAACAACGCTCGCGGTCTTGGGTCCGAGTTGCAGATTAAGCCGGGGGGGATAATTGAGACCAGAGCCCGGGATGTCCTGGAACGGGCAATGCTGATGCTGGAGGAAGTGGCTGGTATCGGGTTATTTGCAGCTTTAGAGCGGGGTATGTTCGCCGATGTGCAACGCCCCCGGGATGGCGGCAAGGGCTTGAAGGGTGTAGTGCTTAAGGCGGAAGGGTATCAAAATCCGTTTTTAACCCTAATGAATAACCAGGGGGTGAAGTAAATGGTCGATAACAGACAGATAATTAAACCTTACGGTGATGCCATGGATGATGGCGCCGTTCAATTGTCATTTACTTTGCCGCTGCAAGCGGGTCCCCAGGCTAGGGAAGCCGCGCGACGGTTAGTGGAAAAAATGGGCTTTTCGCCGGTGGAAGTGGCGCACATGGCCGATGTGGGCACGGGATTTTCTTTCTTCGTTGTTTATGGCCGCACCCAGCACAGCATAGACATGAGCACCGTTACCGTGACCCAGTTGGAAGTGGACACCATGAGTTACTATGCGGTCAATGATTTTATCCGTGACAAACTCGGGCGTAAAATCAACGTGGTTGCTGCCTGCACTGGTACTGACGCCCACACAGTAGGAATCGACGCGATAATGAACATGAAGGGCTATAACCAGGAATATGGCTTGGAACGTTACCCCTGGATAAATGCCTGGAATCTTGGCAGTCAGGTGCCCAATACAACTTTGGTTGCCGAAGCGATTCGCAAAGAGGCCGACGCAATTCTTGTTTCCCAGGTTGTTACGCAGCGGGATGTCCATCTGCCTAACCTCACCCAACTTGTGGAGCTTTTGGAAGCAGAGGGCATCCGCCAAAAAGTTGTGCTTGTGGCTGGCGGTCCTCGGATCACCCACCAATTGGCATTGGAGCTGGGCTATGATGCCGGGTTTGGGCCGGGTACCACACCAAATCAAGTGGCGACCTTCATTGCCCGGGAGTTGGCAGATAGAAACCGGACATAACGCAAATGTGCTTTGACGCGGGGGTGCTAGGTGGCGCCCCCGACCTTTGGCCATTAGAGTAAACGTATCCATTTTGTTTGCCTGTAAAGGCAAAAAGGGTTAGAATGGGAGGGAGAAAATCACAGGAGGTAAGTTTAAGTGGCCAAGTACATATTTGTTACCGGCGGTGTTGTTTCATCATTGGGTAAGGGTATAACCGCGGCCTCATTAGGTCGGTTGCTTAAAGCCCGGGGGCTCCGGGTAATTATACAAAAGTTTGATCCCTATATTAATGTAGATCCAGGCACCATGAGTCCCTATCAGCATGGTGAGGTTTTTGTGACCGATGATGGTGCGGAGACCGACCTGGATCTTGGACATTATGAGCGCTTTATCGACGTCAACCTCTCCAAGACCAGCAATATAACAACCGGCAAAGTTTACTGGTCGGTGATTCAAAAAGAACGCCGGGGCGATTATTTGGGGAATACGGTCCAGGTTATACCCCATATCACTAATGAAATCAAGCATCAGATCCAGCGTGCGGGTACGGAGAAAAACGCTGATGTGGTCATAACCGAAATTGGCGGCACCGTCGGCGATATCGAAAGCCTGCCCTTCTTAGAGGCAATCCGACAGCTTCGCAGCGATATCGGGCGTGATTCAGTTATGTACATCCATGTAACCTTAATACCCTGGTTGGATAAGTCGGGCGAACTAAAGACAAAGCCCACACAGCACAGTGTTAAGGAGTTGCGCAGCATCGGGATTCAGCCCAATGTTATCGTTTGCCGCACCCACTTGCCGCTTACTGATGATATTAAGGCGAAGATAGCCTTGTTCTGTGATATCGATAAAGAAGGCGTGATTGAAAATACCGATGTGAACCATATATATGACGTGCCCCTGATGCTGGAAAAGCAAGGAATGGCTGATATTGTTTGCAGACAGCTGCAAATTCCGGCTGTCCAGCCGGATTTATCTGAGTGGACTCGACTGGTAGAAAGGGCAAGGAACCGCAAGACGGTGACCCGAATCGCTTTGGTGGGTAAATATGTGGCCCTGCATGATGCTTATTTGAGTGTGGCCGAGGCCTTGTGTCATGGTGGAATCGCTAATGGCACCGAGATAGATATTAAGTGGGTGCATTCCGAGGATTTGGAAACCCAGCCGCCGGAAGAATTGCTGGGTGATGTCCAGGGGGTGATTGTGCCCGGCGGGTTTGGAGACCGGGGCATCGAGGGCAAGATAAATGCCTGCCGGTTTGCTAGAACCAAAGGGATCCCGCTATTTGGTATCTGCCTGGGGATGCAGTGTATGGTTATGGAATATGCCCGCTCTGTGGCCGGTTTAGTTGATGCCCACAGCAGTGAATTTTCTCAAACCCGGCACCCGGTTATCGCCCTCATGGAAGAGCAAGCGCAGATTGAGGAAAAGGGCGGTACAATGCGTTTAGGCCTCTACCCGTGTAAAACCAAATCAGACAGTCTGCTTCGCCAGATTTACGGAGCAGAGATTATCTATGAACGGCATCGCCACCGTTACGAGTTTAACAACCAATATGCCGAACTGTTGACCAGCCACGGTCTTATTCTCAGTGGCTTGTCGCCGGATGAGTCCTTGGTGGAGGTGGTTGAAACAGCTAACCATCCCTGGTATCTTGGCAGTCAGTTTCATCCCGAGTTTAAATCACGCCCCAACCGACCGCATCCGCTCTTTGTGAGTTTTGTCGCCGCCTGTGCTTCCCTGCCCAGACAATAATTCCCTTTCGTTCGAAAGTGTGCAGGAACAACCGTTCATTTGTCGAAATTCTACTTGAATCCAGATATTGCTCGGCAAAGAGAAGGGGGAGCAAAATGGTTGCCAGGAAACATGTCTTGATTGCTGATGATCAGCAGGGCGTCAGACGCTTGTTGATGGAGCTTTTGGGAGTTGACAGGTTTCACTATTCCGAGGCCGCCACCGGTCAGGAAGTCTTGGAGGTTATCCGAGCCGGAGAGGTTAGCTTAGTGCTGCTGGACCTGAAAATGCCGAGGATGGACGGCGTTGAAGCCCTCAAGGCAATCCTTGAGCTTCCCGCTCCGCCGCCGGTAGTTATGATTACGGCCCAGGGTCAGAAGGACCTTGGGCAACGATTAATTAATATGGGTGCCGCAGCCTTTCTGGAGAAACCATTTGATGTGGGACATTTGCATGCAGTTGTGGATAAATTCACCGGCTCAGGAAATGGTGATAACTCCTAGCTTGTGACATAATAGTGGGAGGGAGAGACATATGGAATTTACACTGAGGGTGCGAATGAGCAATGCCGACGCCCATTACGCCGGAAATCTGGTGGCAGGCGCCAAAATATTGGCCTTGTTTGGCGATGCAGCTACCGGACTTCTAGTGCAGCGGGACGGCGATGAAGGACTTTTTGTAGCTTATGACCTGGTAGAGTTTAAAGCGCCGGTGTATGCCGGTGATTTTATTGAAGTTACTGCCCGGCTCTCTAGAGAGGGAAGAACCAGTCGCGGTCTGGAATTTGAGGCATATAAGATTTTAGCATCCCGCCCGGACGTGGCGGAGTCGGCTGTGGATACGCTGAACGAGCCGGTTTTGGTGGCTCGGGCTGTCGGGACGTGCGTTGTTCCCCGGGAACGTCAGAGGAAGGAGGTTTGACATGAGCAAGCTGATTATCACTGCCGCTCTGACCGGCGCTGAGGCCACCAGGGCCGATAATCCTGCTGTTCCTTATACCCCGGAGGAAATTGCCGCTGACGCTTACGCTTGCTGGCAGGCAGGCGCAAGCATAGTGCACATTCATGCCAGGCACTCTGATGGCACCCCTACCCAAGATGGGGATACATACGAACAGATAATCAAAGCGATACGGGAAAAATGTGATGTAATTATTCAAGTCTCAACCGGTGGCGCGGTCGGCATGTCCCCCCGCGAACGTCTTCAACCAGTTTATCGGGGACCAGATATGGCGACCCTTTCAACAGGCACAGTTAATTTCGCAGATGATGTGTTTATGAATACACCTACAGATATCGAGGCCTTTGCCAAGGCAATAAAAGCGCAGGGCGTTAAACCGGAAGTGGAAGTCTTTGATGCAGGCATGATCAACAACGCTTTGGGTTTAGTAAAAAAAGGTCTGTTGAGCATGCCGCTGCATTTCGATTTTGTTCTGGGGGTTCCCGGAGCATTGCCCGGAACACCTGAGAGCTTGATGTTTCTTCGCAGCCAGATTCCAAGAGATTGTACATGGACTGTGGCCGGAATCGGGCGGGCTGAATTGCCCCTCGGGGCAATGTCAATTGCCATGGGTGGGCATGTGCGCGTAGGACTGGAAGACAATATATATTACCGCAAGGGAGAACTGGCCACCGGTAACCGTCAATTGGTGGAGCGCATGGTGAGAATAGCCCGGGAGCTGGAGCGGGAAGTGGCTACTCCGGAAGAGACCAGGGCAATACTAAATATAGGGAGGAACTGAATTTGAGTTTGGTACCTTTATCAACATTAGTGCAGGCGGCCCGCAAAGGCAGTTATGCTGTCGGCGCCTTTAACACCAATAATTTGGAGATTGTCCAGGGCATTGTGGAGGCCGCCAATGAGTTGGAGTCTCCAGTTATTTTGCAGGCAAGCCAAGGGGCAATCAAGTATGCTGGTTTGGAGTACATTGTCGCCATGGTGCGCGCAGCCGCGGAACAGGTAAATGTCCCTGTTGCCCTGCACCTTGACCACGGCACCAGCTTTGAGCAGGCTGTCCGCTGTATGCGGGCTGGCTTCTCTTCGGTAATGTTTGATGGTTCCAAATACCCGTTGGCTGAGAATATCAGCCGGACCCGGGAGGTTGCCAAAGTTGCCGCCGCAGCTGGGGTTTCGATTGAAGCGGAGCTGGGCAAGATTGGTGGCACAGAGGACGATATTACCGTTGATGAAGCTGATGCCCTGATGACTGTGCCAGAAGAAGCCAGGCAGTTCGTGGCCGAAACCGGGGTTGACGCCTTGGCTGTGGCGATTGGCACTGCTCATGGTCCGTATAAAGGTGAACCACGATTGGATTTTGAGCGCCTGGAAGCAATTCGCAACCTGGTGGATGTTCCCTTGGTGCTGCACGGTGCATCTGGGGTGCCCGAGTCGGCTATCCGGCGGGCAATTGAGCTGGGAATTTGCAAAATAAATATCGACACCGATTTGCGTCAGGCGTTTACCCGGGCGGTTGCAGGTGTTTTGGCAGAAAAGCCCGACGAATATGATCCGCGTAAGTTGCTCGGACCCGCCCGTGAAGAATTGAAGTCGGTAGTAAAAGAAAAAATTCAGTTGTTCGGCAGCGCCGGCAAAGCCCGTTAGGAGGTACGGTTTTGAAGTTTTTTATCGATACGGCAAATATTGCAGAAATTAAGGACGCATGGGACCTGGGAGTAGTGGAGGGAGTTACCACCAACCCCACGTTGGTGGCCCGGGAGGGTAAAGATTTTGAAACTTTGCTCCGGGAAATCACCCAAGTGGTGCGGGGGCCGATCAGCGCCGAGGTAATTAGTCTTGAGGCGCAGGGAATGATTGAAGAAGCCCGCAAGCTCGCCAGGCTTTCCCAGGATATCGTTATCAAAATACCGATGACTGTTGAGGGTCTGCGAGCAACGAAGGCACTGAGCAGCGAGGGTATCAAGACCAATGTTACTTTGATTTTTTCCATCAATCAGGCGCTGTTGGCTGCGCGCGCCGGCGCCACCTATGTAAGTCCCTTTGTTGGTCGCCTCGATGATATTTGCACTGACGGCATGGAGTTGGTAAACGATATCGTCGATGTCTATAATTATCATGGTTTGGAAAGTATGATTATCGCTGCCAGCATTCGCAGCCCGCTGCATGTGGCTGCTGCTGCGCGGGCCGGCGCCCATTACGCTACCGTCCCGTATAAAGTTTTGTTGCAGTTGGCTGAACATCCGCTTACGGACAAGGGAATTGAGCGTTTTTTAGCCGACTGGGATAAGCTACAGAAATAATTTGCCGGGGGAACCCGGCATTTTTTTTGCAGGAAATAATCAGGTAAATGAAGAATAATATAGCATAAAGAGTAAAAGTGTTATGCTAATTAGGAGGGGTTTGGTGGAGAGAGAACTCGCTTTGGAACTGGTACGGGTTACTGAGATTGCGGCCCTGGCTTCGGCCCGGTGGATGGGACTGGGCTTGAAAGAAGAAGCAGATGGCGCGGCTGTTGATGCAATGCGCCTGATGTTCGACACGGTGCAGGTGAGTGGCACAGTGGTGATTGGAGAAGGGGAAATCGATGAAGCGCCGATGTTGTATATTGGAGAAAAGGTGGGTGGCGGCGGACCAGAAGTAGATGTTGCCGTTGATCCGGTTGAAGGCACCAATCTAGTGGCCAAGGGTCTGCCAAACGCAATTGCTGTTATCGCCGTTGCGCCCAAGGGCTGTTTGTTGCATGCCCCTGACATGTATATGGAAAAAATTGCTGTTGGCCCTGCTGCGGCAGGGAAAATTCATATCGACAACAGCCCCAAGGAGAACCTTGAGATTGTCGCTCGGGCACTAAATCGGAGTATTCGTGACTTGGTGGTGGTTATTCTTGATCGACCGCGGCATCAGCGGATAATTGACGCAGTACGGAATGCCGGGGCACGGGTAAAGTTAATCTCTGATGGCGATGTGAATGCTGCAATCTCCGCGGCTGTGTCTGGATCTGGTGTCGACATGCTACTGGGAATTGGCGGCGCACCTGAAGGAGTGCTGGCTGCAGTGGCCCTGAAAGCGCTGGGCGGCGAAATTCAAGGCCGGCTTTGCCCCGAAGATGATGAGCAGGTTGCCCGCATCAAAAGTATGGGGATTAAGGATTGCCGGCAGATTCTGACCATGGATGATTTGGTCTGCGGCGAGGATTGTTTTTTTGCGGCAACCGGGATCACCGACGGCGATTTGGTGCGAGGAGTCCGATTTTTCGGTGATACGGCAACCACCCACTCACTGGTTATGCGCTCCCAGACCGGCACAATCCGCTATGTCGAAGCGACCCACAATCTTACAAAGAAGACTTACCTTTCAAAACTAGACTTTCGGGGCAGCTGACAGCTGCCCCGATTGATTTTCAATAAGTTTTGAGGATATACTTAGTGGCAGTGGATTGACAAAGGAGAGAGGAAATTGCTTATATTGTGGTTGCGGTTCGTGTCTTTCGCGGCATTAATTGTGATTGCAGCGACACAACTGTCTCGTAATGCTGATATTATAGCGGAGAAGACCGGTTTAGGACGCGCCTGGGTGGGAGCGTTGCTTCTGCCGGTTGCCACTTCATTACCAGAGATTGTTACCAGCACCCAGGCAACGGTGTTGGGAAATCCGGATATTGCCTTGGGCAATGTCTTTGGCAGCAATATGTTCAATATATTTATCATTGCAGTTGTCGACTTGTTTCAGGGCCGGGGTCCGGTACTTTATTATGTCAGCAGCGGCCATATACTTTCTGCCGCTGTCGGAATCATCTTAATCGGGTTGACTTGTCTTGGGATAGTGATTGGGGCAGAGTTCACCGTTCCTGTGTTGGGAATTGGTTTTGATTCACTGTTGTTGCTGGCTGTCTTTTTGGGCGGGCTGCGCCTGATTGGTCGCTACGAACGGAAACGGGGCGGCAGTGATGATACCGAGGAGGCCCGGTACAGGGATTGCACACTGCCCCGGGCAGGAATTGTTTTCGCAATTGCCGCCATTATGATTGTAATTGCCGGGCGTCAGGTGGCAATTGCAGCTGATGAACTAAGTCGGGTAACTGTTTTGGGAGGGACTTTTGTCGGTTCGTTTTTGGTGGCAGTGACCACCTCGCTTCCGGAATTGGTTACAACCTTAACTGCTGTTCGCTTAGGGGCCTACGATATGGCAATAGGCAATATAATGGGCGCCAACATAATGAACATATTTATCATAGTAGTCACTGATTTGGTTTATCGAGAGGGAAGTGTGTTGTCCGTCGTGTCCCAGGACAATTTAATCACCGGATTTTTAGCAATAGTGCTGATGGCGATAGCCGTAACAGGGCTGATTTATCGCTCTCGCAGAAGTATTTTTTACCTTGGTTTTGATGCGATTGCGATCATCGTACTTTATTTCGCCGGTCTTGGTCTGCTGTTTGCATCTGGTATCGGAATCTGAGATTTGCATAAACTGTAAATTCACGGCAATAATAAGGGCTGAGCTTGGGAATATTGCAAAAATGAGGTGAAAAAAATGTTCAAGCTCAGTGCTAAGGGGGTTGTGGTCTTGACCACCGCCCTGGTTCTGACACTGATGACGGTAACTCCGGTCGCCGCTGCGCCCGTTGAACCGTCTGAAGTACCTGAGAATAACGATAGTCATATAGCTGCTGTCAGCGTTAGCGAGGCGGAAATTGATTTTGATGAGTACATCAGTTCCCTCGACTGTCTCACTCCGCAAATGTTGGAGGAATACCGGGAATACCTGTTGACTACCCTGAAAGTTGAAACTGTGTCTTATGTAGTTGAACCTGGTGATACCCTGACCGCAATTGCTGCTCGGTTTGATGTATCGGTAAATACAATTAGCGCCAGCAACGATATCAAGAATCCTGATCGTATCTATCCGGGACAAGAGTTAGAGTTCCCGGCGGTGGACGGGGTGTTATATACTGCCGAAGAAGCTGTGAATTTAAGTGAAGTAGCTGAAAAGTATGATGTTAGCGCCCGTGACATTTTCTATGCCATGGGAGGCCTTGAAGGCGATGAGGTTGAGGCCGGCACGCGCCTAATCGTTCCCGGGGCAAAAATTCCTGACCCTGTGGTCACACGTAGCACGGCATCCCGCTCAGGGATGGCAAGTTACTCCGGCCCTTCATTAATGTGGCCGGTTAAGGGCACAATCACATCGGTATTTGGTTCCCGGGGGGGGACCCATTTGGGGCTGGACATTGCCCAAAGCCCGGGAACACCAATTCGGGCAGCTGCTGCCGGAACTGTAGAATATAGCGGCTGGTCAGGCAGCTATGGACGCTTGGTTTTGGTTCGTCATAATGAACATGTTGTGACGGCTTATGCCCATGCCTCGCAACTTAAGGTGGCAAAAGGTGATTGGGTAGACAGGGGAGATGTGATTGCCACAGTAGGCGCAACTGGGAATGCGACGGGCCCGCATCTGCATTTTGAGGTGCGAATTGACGGGGTTAAATATGACCCCCTCCCATTACTGACCCGATAATAGTTTTTGAGTCCAGCTTAGGGCAACCGCTCTTTTCGGTTGCCCTATTTCAATGTTCTGGAGAAACGGCCCGGGCAGGGAAATTCGCTTCTGGCAGAGAATAAGTTATTAACAACGCTGGGAGGAATGGAGAAATGAATATAATGAAAGACATGGGCTGGATTGAGGTAGTTTCCGGCAGCATGTACAGCGGAAAAAGTGAAGAATTAATCCGCAGAATAAAACGGGCCCGGATAGCCCGGCTCAAAGTGCAGGTATTCAAACCAATGGTTGACGACCGGTTTAGCAAGGCAAACGTTATGTCTCACAATGGTGATCAGACGGAAGCGATACCGGTTGTTGACTCAGGAGTCTTGATGCGTCAGGTGGAAGCTGATACAGATGTGGTTGCGATAGACGAAATTCAATTTTTTGATATGGGACTTATCGATGTGTGCAGACGCTTGGCGGATCGGGGGATACGGGTTATTGTCGCCGGTCTCGATATGGATTTTCGCGGTTTGCCCTTTGGGCCGACTCCGGCGCTTATGGCAATCGCAGAATACGTAGACAAATTGCAGGCGATATGCCTGGTATGCGGCAATCCGGCCAATCGTACTCAGCGCCTGTTAAACGGCAAACCGGCTTTGTCCAGCGAGCCCACGATTCTGGTTGGTGCGTCCGAATCATACGAAGCCCGGTGTCGCCGTTGTCATAATGTTCCCAGCGCTGAAGGTGAATAAGATGACTACAGATAAAATGACAATTGGTGGGCAGGCAGTGCTGGAGGGGGTAATGCTCCGCAGCAAGACTCACCAAAGCCTGGCTGTACGTGTAAGTGATGGAAGTATTCATCGGGAGGTTACCCGGCTCCGCCCGCTCTCAAGCCGTTCCCGATTTTTTCGACTGCCTTTGGTCAGGGGGGTGGTGGCACTTATTGACTCATTATCGGGGGCAGTGGGTTGTCTTGGCCGTTCCGCACAGTTGCTGGAACCCGAGGCTGAAATCAGCAATCGTGATTTGGCAATAACGGTTATTCTGGCCTTGACTCTCGGTATCGGTTTGTTTTTCGTTGTGCCAATTCTGTTGGCGGCGCCGGCGGCCAACTGGTTGGGGTTAAATCGTTTAGGAATCAATTTTCTTGAGGGATTGGTGCGAATCAGCTTATTTCTCGCGTATATAGTTTTGATATCCCGGGCCAGGGACATACAGCGGACATTTGAGTATCATGGCGCGGAGCACAAGGTGATACATTGCTGGGAAAAGGGGCAGGATTTGACCGTGGAACACGCCCAGGCATGCTCCCGCCTGCATCCCCGTTGCGGCACAAGCTTTTTGCTCTTGGTTGTGTTAATCAGCATTCTGGTCTTCGCGGTGTTTTCACCAACAGCTCTGGGTTACAAGGTGCTGTTGCGTTTGCTGCTTTTGCCATTGGTGGCTGGCCTGGCCTTTGAAGTCATCCGCTTAAGTCAGCGCTCCAATTTTTTCCTGGTCAGGGCGTTGACAGCTCCGGGGCTTATGATGCAGCGGCTCACTACCCGGGAGCCGGATGCGACTCAGGTCGAAGTAGCGCTGGCAGCACTGGAGACTGTTATTGACCCTGAGAGTGTTGGGCGGTATAATAAGCCCGACACAATCGAGTAATTATAAGAGGTGTAGCATATGCTGGACAAATTAGAGAGTCTCGAACAGCGCTACCTGCGTTTGGAAAAGGAATTATCCGATCCTGAACTCATCAACAACAATCAGCAGGAATGGCAGAAACTTTCCAAAGAGCATGCTTCGCTGGCCGAAACGGTAGCGGTTTATCGTCAATATAAGGAACAAAAGGAAGCCCTCAAGGAAGCTCGGGAAATTTTATCCGGCTCTCCCGATCCGGACTTCGCCGAACTGGCCCAGGAAGAAGCGCAGGCCGCCGAAAAAGAACTTGCCCATCTGGAGCAGAGGCTGAAGGTGTTATTGATTCCCAAAGATCCCAATGACGATAAGAACGTCATTATGGAGATCAGGGGCGGCGCCGGCGGCAGCGAAGCTGCATTATTTGCGGCCGATATTTTCAAAATGTACACCCGGTACGCCGAGATCAACGGTTGGAAAACGGAAATTCTTGATTCTCACTATACCGATATCGGTGGAGTTAAAGAAATTGTGTTTGTTATTGAAGGCCAAGGCGCCTTTAGTAAACTCAAGTTTGAAAGTGGTGTTCACAGAGTACAGCGGGTACCCACCACAGAATCAGGAGGACGAATTCACACCTCTACTGTGACGGTGGCGGTTCTGCCGGAAGCCGAGGAGGTAGAGGTGGAGGTCAATCCAAATGAAATCAGAGTGGATACCTTTTGCGCCACCGGCCCCGGCGGGCAGAGCGTCAACACCACCCAGTCCGCTGTTCGTATAACCCATATGCCGACCGGAATCGTGGTCTCGTGCCAGGATGAAAAGTCTCAGTTAAAGAACCGGGATAAAGCAATGCGTGTGCTCAGGGCCCGACTGCTTGACAAATATCAGTCGGAGCAGCATGCGGAACTGGCCCAGGCCCGCAAATCCCAAGTAGGAACCGGTGACCGCAGCGAGCGCATTCGCACGTATAATTTCCCCCAGAGCCGGGTAACAGATCATCGCATCAACCTGACTGTTCATAAACTGAACGAGGTTCTGGCCGGAAATCTTCAGGAGATTATCGACGCTCTGACCACGGCGGACCAGGTGGCACGCCTGGCGGAAACCGAATGAGGACAATTAAAAGGGCGCTGGCTGATGCCAGCGCTTTGCTTAAAACAGCTAATATTCCCGCTCCATACCGCGAAGCCCAATTAATCCTGGCCCATGTGCTTAAAACCCCTGTGCTCAAACTGATGGTTGATGACCAACGGATTCTAACGGATGATGAGAAGGCCAGGTTTAAATTGGCGGTATTTAAGCGTGCCGCCCAAATGCCCCTGAGCTACATAACCGGAAACCGGGAGTTCATGCATTGGATATTTAAGGTCAACCGGTCGGTTTTAATTCCCAGGCCCGAGTCCGAAATCTTGGTGGAGTTGGCACACCGGGAACTTGTGCAGAGGTTCCCGGGCCAGAAACTGCTTTTGGCTGATATCGGTACCGGCAGCGGCGCCATTGGGCTTAGTTTGACAGCAATGCTGCCCGGCAGCAATTTGCACGCTGTAGATATTTCCCGGGATGCGCTGCAAGTTGCGGCAGAAAATGCCCGCAACCTAGAGGTGGCCGAAAGAGTTCTTTTCTACCGTGGAAATTTGAGCGCCCCGTTAAAACACTTGCGTGGCAAGCTACACTGTCTTGTTGCAAACCTTCCCTATGTTTCGCAAAGGGATTATCGCCGCCTGCCGGTTGGAGTGAGAGGGTTTGAACCCGGTTCGGCCTTGGCTGCCGGACCAGACGGTCTTAAATTTTACCGGCGCTTGCTGGCGGCTGTGCCAGAACTACTCCGGCCCAGGGGAATAGTGTTGGTAGAGATTGGCCATAATCAGGCCCGGAGAGTAAAGCGTGTCTTTGTTCAGGCTGGATTCGCCTGTCCCCGGGTGGTCAAGGATTTGGCTGGCCACGACCGAATAGTATGGGCCGCTAAAACAAACCCGTCTGTTTTTTAATCCAGGCGGGTTTTTTTATGTTTAAAAACAGTTAATACATGGCAATACTACTGGGCAAAGGAAAAATTTTCCCGGGAGGGATTGCAGATGTTAAATAAACGGGTCACTGTCAGCGGTGTAGACACATATGATCTTAAAGTATTACCGGCCAAGGAAATGGAAGCGCTGTTTACAGAGTTTCAAAAAGGCAGCAAAGAAGCGCGCCAAAAGATTATTCAAGGCAATCTGCGCTTGGTTTTGAGCGTGCTTAAGCAGTTTCACAATCGCGGCGAGAACATTGATGATCTGTTTCAGGTGGGCTGCGTTGGCCTGGTTAAGGCAGTTGACAATTTTGACGCCAATGTGGGAGTACGATTCTCTACCTATGCGGTGCCGATGATTCTTGGCGAGATTCGGCGTTACCTCCGGGACAATAATCCCATTCGTGTCAGTCGCTCGCTTCGGCGTACCGCTCATAAGGCCCTGCAGGCCAGGGAGCAACTGGCCAAAGCTCTGGGGCGGGAACCGACAATTGATGAAATCGCCGCCACTTTGGAAATGGAACCAGAAGAAGTGGTACAGGCCCTCGATGCCAATTTTGATCCGCTCTCCTTGCATGATTCTGTCTATAGTGACAGCACCGATCCGGTGTTTTTGATGGACCAAATATCCGATACCAGCTGCGATGACAATAGCTGGATGCAGAGAATATTGCTTAAAGAGGCCTTGGAACGACTCTCCCCCAGGGAAAAAGATATCCTGCATAAGCGGTTTTTTGTCGGCATGACCCAGGTGCAGGTGGCAAAAGCAATCAATATTTCCCAGGCTCAGGTCTCACGTTTGGAAAAAGGCGCCCTTAAATTTATCAAAGAATATATGGGGATATAAATATGGACAGAATAGCTGGAATTTTACTGTTGTTGTTGGTTGTAATCTTTAATGTCCTGTCGGTTTCGGGAGTTATTCGCTTGCATGTTGTCGCCAACAGCGACTCGGTGCAGGATCAAATGATTAAGGAGTTGGTTCGGGACCGGTTGGTTGAAACACTGTCACCAGCACTGAACAATCTGGACCAACCAGCGGCGGAAGCCCTGTTAGTGCAAAACAAGGAGCAAATCGAAGCTATGGCTCAACAAGTCTTGCAGGACCAGGGATTGGAACAGCCGGTAGCGGTGCGCTATAGTGTGCAAAATTACCCGCCGCGCCTCTACGGTAGCACACTGGTGCCCAGCGGCCGTTACCGCTCACTTCAGGTGGTGCTGGGCGAGGGGGGCGGACAAAATTGGTGGTGTTTGTTGTTTCCATCACTGTGCCTGGTTACGGAGGCCACTGAAGATGAAGTGGATGCGGGCGGCGTAGGACATACTGTATCCCACCAGGATGTTCAGGTCAGGTTTTGGCTATGGGAGCAAATACAAAAATTGTTTGCAAAGCTCGGGGGGAATTGTAATGAACAAAACATCGATTGTTAAGGATTGGGTTCGGAAGACTGGCGCTGCAAATGTGGTCGGCAGTCAGGATAAGGCATTTGGGATGGGATGGAAACTGCTTAACGCTTACTTGTACTTTCTGGAAACTGGTTGCTATATTGATGATGATAAAGAATTATACGATTACACCTGTTTTATTCACGAGTTTGCTGACCGTTTTGCCGGCAGTGATGATGAATTGTATCGGTGGCTGTCCAGGCAGGGGTGTACGATAATGGAAAAAGACGTTTATGCCGAAAAAGACAGTGGGCAGCCAAACAGTCATTGTCCTCTTTGTGGCAAACGCTTAAACAGGGTCACAGTGGCCCGGAACAAAGATGGCAGCATCAAAAAAAGTGTGGCTGGTCGTGCCTGGTGCGCAAACTGTGCTTCAGTGGCAAGTAAAAAAAAATGGAAAACCTCTTAAAAATACAGACCCGCGGGGTCTGTATTTAATTGACAGAGGGATAAAAAAAATGCTATAATAAACCCGACTAAATTACTATGTATTATGCCGGGAGGTGAAGAATATGCGTTTTTCTACCCGGGGAGAATATGGTTTAAGGGCAATGCTGGTTCTGGCTGACAATTATCAACAAGAACCCAAGCCACTGCGCGAAATAGCCCAAGCAGAGGCAATTTCCGAACAATATCTGGAGCAACTGTTCAGAGAGTTAAAGCGAGCAGGTCTGGTGGACAGTCGGCGGGGCGCCCGAGGCGGCTATGTCTTGTCAGCTCCGCCGGAGCAAATTAGCATGGACCGAGTTATCCAGGCTCTGGAAGGGCCAATTGGCCCGATGGAATGCGTGACAGAAGCCGGTGAAGATTTATGCGCCCGGGAACATTGTGCAACCCGCATATTATGGCAAAAGCTAAAATCGGCCATGGAAGCTGTTCTGTCTGGTACGACTTTAGCTGATTTGCTTGGTGAAGCTAAAAGGAGTGAACCGTAAATGAAACGAATCTATCTTGATTACGCCGCAACAACGCCGTTACGAGAAGAAGTGTTGGAAGCAATGATGCCTTATTTAACTGAGAAATTCGGCAACCCTTCCAGCATTCATTACCATGGTCGCGAAATTCGCGCTGCTGTGGATGAAGCCAGGGATAAGGTTGCCCAAGCGCTCAATGCCCAGAGTTCAGAGATTTATTTTACGTCCGGAGGCACTGAGGCAGATAATATTGCAATTATCGGTACTGCTTTTACGCTGGCTGATAAGGGCAAGCACATAATTACTTCCGCGGTGGAACACCATGCTGCCCTGGATGCTTGCAAGTCTCTCGAAAAACATGGTTTTCAGGTCACTGTCCTGCCGGTGGATAAATTTGGCCGGGTTTCAACAGCTGACTTGGAGACGGCAATAACTCCTGAGACAATTCTTGTTTCTTTAATGCATGCCAATAATGAAGTTGGCACCATTCAACCGATAAAAGAGTTGGCCGCGGTGGCCCGGGAGCGGGGGGTCCGTTTCCACACCGACGCGGTTCAGACGGTGGGCAATATACCTGTGGATGTTCAGGATTTGGGTGTTGATATGCTGTCCCTGTCCGCCCATAAAATTTACGGGCCCAAGGGTGTGGGACTGCTCTGGGTTCGTAAGGGCACCAAGTTGAACAGCATTACCTTTGGCGGCGCCCAGGAAAAGAAGCTGCGCCCAGGCACGGAAAATGTCGCCGGCATCATTGGGTTGTCCCGGGCTCTGGAACTTGCTGTCCAGGAACAGCCCGAAACAAAAGCGCGCTTGACTGAGCTCCGCGATCATTTAATTTCTGGGTTGACTACTTTGCCGGATGTCTGGCTCAACGGGCATCCTCAACACCGTCTGCCTGGAAATGTTAACGTCAGCGTTGATCGAGTAGAAGGGGAGGCACTGATCCTCAGCCTGGATATGGCGGGAATCGCAGTATCCAGTGGGTCTGCGTGCACTTCCGGCTCTTTGGATCCCTCACATGTGTTGATGTCCATGGGGCTTTCCCATCAGCAGGCCCACGGTTCGCTGCGTCTTACCCTGGGCAAGTCTACAACCCGTGAAGATATTGAACATGTGCTCACGGTGGTACCAGATGTTGTGAAGCGTTTACGGGATATGTCACCAATCAGAGAATCTGGAGAGGAACAGGGGGAACACAAATGTACACCGAGAAAGTAATGGACCATTTTCAAAACCCGCGCAATGTTGGTGAAATCGAAGGCGCCGATGGCATCGGCGAGGTTGGAAATATGAAGTGCGGCGATATTATGAAGTTGTATATAAAGGTGGGGGCAGACGAGATAATCGAAGATATCAAATTCCGCACCTTTGGTTGCGGAGCAGCCATCGCCACCAGCAGCGTAATCACTGAAATGGCAAAAGGAATGACTGTTTCGGAAGCGGAGGCAATCAGCAACAAGCAGGTGGCGGCGGAACTGGGCGGCCTGCCGCCGGTCAAAATGCATTGCTCTAACCTGGCCGCCGATGCGCTTCAGGCCGCAATCAAAGATTACCGCGAGCGCGTTTAATGAAATATTTACCCGGATCTCGGGGCCTAGGAAGCTTGTGGCAGTTGACACAAGCTTCTTGCTCATATAACATAATCATGTCCATTATCATTTGTTACTAGGGAGGCTGTGCTGTGGCTGTCCAGATTATTTTAGGTGTGGCCGGGGGCCTGGGGCTTTTTATCTTTGGAATGAAACTAATGGCCGAGGGTCTTCAAAAGGCTGCTGGAGACAAGCTGAGGCGGATTCTGGAGTTACTTACTTTCAACCGCTATATCGCCGTTATCACAGGAATCATAATCACGGTTCTGGTGCAAAGCAGTAGTACAACCACTGTAATGGTGGTTGGATTTGTCAACGCCGGCTTGATGAACCTGGTTCAGGCAGTAGGCACTATATTGGGCGCCAATATTGGCACCACAGTTACGGCCCAAATCATTGCTTTTAAAATAACCGAGTTGTCTTTGCCGGCGATTGCCCTGGGCGTTGTGTTATCATTTTTTGTCCGTCGTCGGTTTTACCGCCATCTTGGTCAAGCCATTCTCGGATTCGGCCTTTTGTTTCTTGGAATGAGCACCATGAGCGGCAGTCTCAATGCGCTTAAAGATAATCCGATGTTTATCGAAATGTTCGCCACCTTTGGACAGTACCGCTTGTTGGGAGTTTTGGCCGGAGCGTTTTTTACGGCCTTGGTCCAAAGCAGCAGCGCCAGCACCGCGACAATCATCGTCTTGTCCCTTGAGGGCGTTTTGGGGCTGGATTCTGCTCTGGCCCTGATTTTGGGCACCAATGTTGGAACCTGTATCACAGCAATGTTGGCCGGCATCGGCGCCAGTATAACTGCCCGCCGCGCAGCAATGGCCCATGTGATTTTCAATATTGGCGGGGCGCTCTTGTTTTTGATTTTCCTGACGCCGTTTGCGGAACTGGTTAGCTTGACCAGCAATGAAGTGGCCCGTCAGGTTGCCTGGGGGCATACGATATTCAATGTCGGTAACACACTTCTGTTCTTGCCATTTGTTAACGTGTTTGTCAAGATAATCAAACGGATTATTCCAGGCGAAGAAGAAATGATCGAGACCGGTCCAAAGTATTTGGACCGCCGGATGCTGGGCACCCCCTCTTTGGGGTTGGGCGCCGCTGAACGGGAAATCGGACGCATGGCAGATTTGGCAGCAGAAATGGTGGGTGATGCTGTTTCTCTGTTGACCAAGAATAATATAGACTTGATAAAAAATGTTGAACGTAAAGAAGATGTGGTCGATGAACTGGAAAAGGAGATTGCCATCTATTTGTCTGATCTCGCTCAGCAAAGTATTACCCGGGATCAAGGGCGGCAAATTGCCCTCTTCCTGCATGCAATTAACGATATCGAGCGGATTGGCGACCATGCAGAAAATATCGCTCAACTCTGCCATCAGAAAATTGATGACAAATACCCATTTTCTGAGGCGGCGGTGGAAGAGGTCAAGGAGATGTATGATAAGGTTCAGGCGATTACAGCAAAAGCGGTTACCGCCTTTCGCTCTAAAAACCTCGCGCTGGCCCGGGAAGTGCTGATAGACGATAATGAAATTGATCGACTGGAAAAACGACTGCGGCAACGACATATTGGACGGATTAACGAGGGTCGATGCTTTCCGCCATCCGGGGTTATTTACCTGGATATTCTTGCCAACTTTGAGCGTATTGGTGACCATGCGGTGAACATTGCCCAAGCGGTCCTTGGTGACTTTTGAGAGGCATTCGCCTCTCTTTTTGCTGTTTGACACTCTCTGGAAGATATCAGTATAATTAAGGGACTGAACAGGAGGTTATGGTTGTGGCTATTAGGATGCGTAAACTGATTATCATCGGCCTGGTTATTGTTTTGGTGGCAGTGGCTTTGTCTGCAATCTGGCCGCCTGGCGCAACGCCCGCTGATTCGGATCCGGTTGTCCCCCTGCGAGCGGTTGCCCGGCCCGAAAGCTTACAACCAATTCCCAATTGGCAGGGACGAGTGGTTGCTGAGCACATTGCCGGCACGGCCTTCTATTGCCAATTATCATATTTTTACCTTATCGACGATTACGACGGCAGTCTGGTTGCGGTTGCTGTTTTCAACCTGCCCGACCACCCGAGCCCGAGTCGAATTTTTTCGGCAATACTCGCTGACGCTGAAACCGTGGCTTCTTTGGTTGAGCAGTATCTCCCTGGCGTCGGCCTGTACGTGGTTGCCGGGTTGGATTTGACCCATACCTGTGACACAGGCTGCGGCGAGGGTCATTTCTATGAATTATTTGTCTCCCGGCTTACGCCGGCGCAGCTTGGACTGCCGGCGCCCTTTCCGGGAGCAAGAGTGCTCCAGGGCGAAACCTGGTGGGACACTCATTACTTTGATTAAGGCAAGGAGGTGTTTGCAATGTCAGAACTGCTGAAAAAAGCCCGGGAACAGTTGACAAGTAAGGGGTTTAAATGGACCGAGCCCCGGAGTGAAATAATCAGTTTGTTGTCAGAGCAGACTGATGCCCATGTCAGCGCCGAGGAGTTGTACGAACTATTGCAGAAGAAGCGCCCTGACATTGGTTTGGCCACAGTCTACCGGACTTTAGACCTGCTTGCAGAACTGGGATTTGCCCATAAGC
The DNA here is from genome assembly GCA_009711825.1 of Bacillota bacterium. NCBI lineage: Bacteria > Bacillati > Bacillota > Bacillota bacterium. The sequence goes on from VEMY01000001.1 coordinate 95,016, forward strand.
TCAATTTTGGTGACGGATGTAGCCGTTATGAAGTCGCGGACTCAAGCCATCATCATCACCATTTGATCTGTAGTGCATGCGGGAAAGTTGAGGAGGTCCCGATGGATTTATTGGAACAGCTGGAACAGGAAATTGAATCAGAGTATAATTTTGAGATCCACGGCCATCATCTGAAGTTTTTTGGCAGATGCGGCCAGTGCTGCACTAAGGGAAAGGAGTAGGAGTAAGGGAAAATGCGTCGACTGCCAATTTTGATAGCACTGCCGTTACTAGCGTTAATGTTAATTCCCGGTATTGCTCTGGCCCAGGACGATTTTGGCGATGAAACACCAGTATTCGTCAATGAAATTGAACGCGGCCGGGTGCTGGAGGTTGTTACCGAAGAGGATATTGATGACGATTGGTTTGTTGTTGGTCGCCAGTTGCTGTTAGTGGAAATTACTTCCGGAACTTTCCGGGGGCAAAAACATGAAATAGAGAACTTGCACACCGGTGTCGAATTTCGAGATTTGTATCTGCAGGCGGGTGATCAGGTTCTGTTGATGCTGGAATTGGATCCGGAGCAGGGTCGGCTGGAAGGCGTATATCTACATGATATAGCCCGGGATCGCTATCTTTACATATTGGCGGCCGCTTTTGTCGTCGGTCTTGTGCTTGTGGCGAGGATCAAGGGCATTAAGGCGCTGGCCACCCTGCTGTTCATGGGCGTGGTAATTATCTACCTGCTTTTGCCTTTGATTCTGCGGGGACATGACCCGGTTCTGCTGACTTTGGCCTTTGCCAGTCTAATTACTGTTTTCACCCTTACTGTGATTAGCGGGTTTAATGCCAAGACTTTAGCGGCCATCGGTGGTACTGTGGGAGGGCTGATTATTGCTGCTCTAATGGCTTGGGTCTTTGGCGAGGTTTCAAGTCTGACCGGCTTTAGCAGCGAAGAAGCGCAAATGCTGCAATATGCCGAGCTGCCAGGAGAATTAAACATCCGTGGTCTGTTGTTTGCAGGCATTATAATCGGCGCCCTGGGGGCAGTGCTCGATGTGGCAATGTCAATTGCCGCTTCGGTGGCCGAAGTGCGAGCGGCTAATCCCCGTCTGACTGTAAAAGAGTTGTTTGAATCAGGATATAATGTAGGCAAAGATATTCTGGGCACGATGGTAAATACCCTGATTTTGGCATATACTGGTGGCGCCTTGCCGTTGCTCTTGTTGTTCATGGCCTACGATATGAGTTATCTGCAGATTATCAATATGGACTTAATAGCCACGGAGGTGGTGCGCTCGCTGGCTGGCAGCTTTGGATTGTTGGCTGCGGTGCCGCTGACTGCGATCCTTGCTGCTGTCTTTATCAGTCGTCAAAAAAGGCGACCCGGCGGGCAACCTAGGGCATAGTTAATCCTGCCCCGGAATATAGCTATCAATGAAACGGGGTGGGAGATGTGCGTAAGGGGTTCAGGCTAATCAGGATGTGGTCGGTTATCGTCTTTATCTGCCTGTTGTTTGTGTTAGTCAATAGATTATGGCTTTGGAGCGGTGCTTTGGAGACTCTGGGCGGCATAATCGATGGCAACCAGTTAGTCCCGCTTTTTCTGATGGCGGTGGCGTTAGGCACAGATGCTATGTCCCTATCAGTTGGGATTGGCCTCCGGGGTGTGAGCAGGCAGGACGTGCTGCGGGTAAGTTTTGTAGTGGGACTTTTCCACATAATTATGCCGCTTGCGGGTATTGTCCTGGGACATTTATTCGGGCTGCTGGTGGGAGAGCTGGCTCGCTGGCTGGGGGCACTGATTGTAGCTTTTATTGGCGCCAGAATGATTTGGGGATGCCTGGGGACCAAGGAATGTCTGTCTGCCAACTGGGTGCTTAGTGGCCTGCCGCTCATGCTGTTGGCCGGCAGCGTCTCCATGGACGCCCTATCCGTGGGATTCAGCCTTGGTGCCTTTGGTTATAATGTATTCTTGGCTTCGGCTATCTTTGGTTTGTTCGGCGCTGCTATGACTGGGCTGGGCTTGGTGTTTGGCAGCAGGCTGGGCGATTGCGTTGGCGACCGCGCTGAGCTGATTGGGGGAGGCGTATTGGTCATCTTGGCGATTCATATGCTGCTGGAGGGTTGATTTTATGGAAATTTTGTTTGTATGTACCGGTAACACCTGTCGCAGCCCTATGGCTGAGGCATTGTTAAAATCAATGACGCGTTCTAGGGGGCTTGGCGAAATCAAGGTAAGTTCGGCAGGCATTGCCGCCGCCACTGGAAGTTCGGCATCCCCCCTTGCCCGTGATGCCCTGGACGATGGCCGCGCGTTGGACGAGCACAGGGCCCGGCAGGTTGACAACACATTGCTTGCGAAAGCAGATCTCGTATTGACGATGACTGGTCAACATGCAGCCATTTTGCGCTCGCAGTTTCCGGAGCACAGCGACAAGGTGCATGCCTTACTTGAGTATGTAGATGAAACGGAGACGGATGTGGCAGATCCTTTTGGCGGCGACCGAGAAACATATCGCCGGACCCGGGACCAAATCGAGTCTGCGTTGGTCAAGGTGCTGGCGCGATTAACAAAGTGACGACCAAAACTAATTGGAGGTTTTGCAGTTGAAAATAGCGTTATCCAGTGACCATGGCGGGTTTGATCTCAAAGAGAATCTCAAAGAGTTTCTCCACGAGCTGGGCCATACATATGTGGATTTTGGCTGTTCAAGCCGGGAGTCGGTGGATTATCCCGATTATTCTGCCGCTGCCTCCCGGGCGGTTAGCTCAGGGGAGTGTCAATTGGGGATCGTCGTATGTGGAACCGGCATCGGTGTTGCCATAACGGCCAACAAAATCCCGGGGATCCGGGCCGCCAATTGCAGCGATTGCTTTTCAGCCCGAATGGCCCGGGAGCATAACAATGCCAACGTGCTCACCCTTGGCCAGCGGGTCCTGGGGGCAGGGTTGGCCCGGGAAATAGTGCGATCTTTTCTCGACGCGGAATTTGCTGGCGGGCGTCATCAAGCTCGGGTGGACAAAATTATGGCTCTAGAGAGTGCTGACAAATGTTGACGGAGATTGGCAAACAGGTTAGAAATGCGTTGGAAGAACTACAAGCTCATGCCCAGTTGCAGCCCGGTGATTTACTGGTTGTTGGTGGCAGCACCAGCGAGGTAATCGGCCAAAAAATCGGCACCGCCTCCAACGCCGAAGTGGCAGAGCAAATAGTCCTCGAAGTCGCGCGTTTTTGCGATAAATGGCATGTGCAACCGGCCTTTCAATGTTGTGAACATCTAAACCGCGCACTGGTTGTGGAACAAGAAACGGTTGAGAAGTATGACCTTGATGATGTAACGGTAATTCCCCATCCCAATGCCGGTGGCGCCCTGGCTTCAAGAGCGCTTTCGGAGCTGACGGCGCCACGAGTGGTGGAGCACCTGGGGCAGCGGGGCAAGGCAGGTATAGATATCGGCAATACCCTAATCGGCATGCATTTGCGACCGGTGGTCGTTCCGGTCAGAATTGAGACCAAATTCATCGGCCAGGCGGCGTTGGTTTGTGCCCGAACCCGACCAAAGCTGATTGGCGGGCGAAGAGCCCGCTACCCAGAATAATATCAAGGAGGCCAACAAATGACTAATTTGCACAGGGTAGATCCGGAGATTCATGATGTAATCCAGCGGGAGCTGGAGCGGCAACAGAAACACCTGGAGTTAATCGCATCCGAGAACTTTGTCAGCGAAGCAGTCCTGGAAGCCCAGGGTTCTGTGCTCACCAACAAGTATGCAGAAGGTTATCCAAAACGCAGGTATTATGGGGGGTGCCATGTAGTAGACGAAGCGGAAAACCTGGCACGGGAGCGGGCCAAGGCATTGTTTGGTGCCGACCATGCCAACGTCCAGCCCCATTCCGGCGCCTCTGCCAATATGGGAGTCTACCTGGCAGCGCTCAAACCTGGCGATGTGGTGCTGGGTATGGATTTATCCCACGGCGGACATCTCACCCACGGCAGTCCAGTGAATATTTCCGGACTCTACTTTAAGTTCCACGCCTACGGTGTAGATCCCGCAACCGGAAAGCTGGACTATGATCAGGTTGCTGAGCAGGCGCGCAAAGTGCAGCCGAAAATGATTGTTGCCGGCGCCAGTGCTTATCCCCATGCCCTTGATTTCGCCCGCTTCCGTCAAATTGCCGATGAAGTCGGCGCGCTTTTGATGGTAGATATGGCGCATATCGCCGGTTTAGTGGCAACGGGTTTCCATGCCAATCCGGTTCCCCATGCTCATTTTGTGACCTCCACAACCCATAAAACCTTGCGGGGCCCCAGGGGCGGCCTGATATTGTGCGCCGAAGAATACGCCAAGGCTGTGGACAAGGCGATCTTCCCGGGGCTGCAGGGCGGCCCGTTGATGCATGTAATATCAGCCAAGGCCGTCGCTTTCCGGGAAGCGGTCGCTTCGGAATTTAAGGAATACATCCGTCAGGTTACTTTAAATGCCAAAGCCTTGGCTGACACTCTGATGAGTCAGGGCCTGGATTTGGTTGGCAGCGGCACCGACACCCACTTGATGTTGGTGGATTTGCGTTCAGTCAATATTACAGGTAAACTTGCAGAAAAGGTGTTGGACAGCGTTGGGATCACCGTGAATAAAAACACTGTACCCTTCGATCCCGAAAGTCCCTTTGTCACAAGCGGCATTCGCATCGGCACTCCGGCAGTGACCACCAAGGGCATGAAAGAGGCCGATATGCAAGCAATCGGACGCTTGATAGCCGATGTGCTGAAAAACCATGAAGACGAAAAAGTGCTGGCCGCTGCCCGGACAAAGGTGGCTGAGCTCTGCTCCAAGCATCCTCTTTATCCAAATATCGGGAGGTAAAGTATGTCAAAAGTCGTCACTATTGAACACCCGCTTGTTCAACATAAATTAAGCTACTTAAGAGATGTCAACACAGGGCCCAAGGAGTTCAGGGAGTTGGTGGAAGAACTCTCGTTATTGCTTGCTTATGAAGTGACCAGGGACCTCCCCTTGCAAGATGTCGAAATTCAGACCCCAATTTGCAAGATGACATCCCAGGTTCTCAGCGGCAAAAAAATTGGCGTTATACCAATCCTCAGAGCCGGATTGGGCATGGTGGACGGCATTCTAAAACTGATTCCTGCCGCCAAAGTAGGGCACATCGGCGTCTACCGGGACCCAGAAACATTGCAGCCGGTGGAATATTATTGCAAACTCCCCGGGGATATAGCTGAACGCGAATTGATTGTAGTTGATCCGATGCTAGCCACCGGGGGCTCTGCCTGCGCCGCCGTCGATTTCATTAAAGAACGGGGCGCGACCAATATTCGACTGATGTGTCTAATCGCTGCCCCAGAGGGTATCCAGCGCGTTCAAGAACAACATCCCGATGTGGAGATATATCTAGCGGGTGTCGATGATAAGCTGAATGAGCACGCGTACATCGTTCCCGGTCTTGGCGATGCCGGCGACCGGCTGTTTGGAACAAAATGAGTCGCCCCAGTTGGGACAGCTATTTTATGGAAATAGTCACCGTTGTTGCAACCCGCTCCACTTGTTGTCGGCGACAGGTGGGCGCGTTGTTGGTCAAGGATAAACGGATTCTTGCCAGCGGCTACAACGGCGCCCCCCGGGGGTTGCCCCATTGTCTGGATGTGGGATGCCTGCGTGAAAAATTAGGCATCCCCTCTGGTCAACGCCATGAGCTTTGTCGCGGCTTGCATGCGGAGCAAAATGCCATCGTCCATGCCGCTTACCATGGCACGGCAATCGCTGGCGCCACCGTCTATGTTACGCATCAACCTTGTATCGCCTGCGCTAAAATGTTAATAAACGCAGGTATTGAGCGGGTGGTGTTTGCCGGTGACTATCCCGATGAATTAAGCTTAGAGCTTTTGGAGCAGGCGGGAGTGGAGCTTTTGCAGTTTCAACAAAGTTAGGGGGGGCCTCTGTGAACCTGAATTTAAGGCGGGGCCTGGGGGTTTCCCTTGGCTTAAGCATTATCGCGATTATGATTGTCATCGCCTTTACTTTCGACCAGGATACAATCGACAACCTGGGCCTGATTAGGCCCGGGTTTTTGCTGTTGGCCCTGGGCCTGCTGCTCCTGGCAATCGCGGTTGAAGGCGGACGCATTGCATTTGTCGCCAACATCATGGGCGGAAGCGTGTCCTGGCGGCAGGGAATTGCAATATTTCTGACCACCAGCTTTGCTGCCTTGGTAACACCCATGGGGATGGGAGAATTGCCTACTTTGGCAATAATGTATGCAAAAGCTGGCTTAAACACCGGTTTAGCTGCTGCCGCTGCCGTGGCCCGCAGTTTCATCACTAAGCTAGTGTTTTTAAGCGCTATCATCTATCTCTTTGGTTTCCAGCGGAGCCGTGTTCAATTTGGCCTTATCACTGACAACGTGTTTTCGGTAATGGCTCTGGTTTTCTTTATAACTGTGCTTGTAAACGCCAGCTATGTGCTATTCCCCGGGCTTGTTACCGGCCTGTGGCGACGTATGCCCCAGCGTTGGCAACGGGGGCGATTTGCCCGCTGGCAAAACCGCCTAGATTTTGAAGCCAGGGAGTTTGATCGCGGCATCAACGTTGTATGGCGTAAACACCCGCTGTCGCTGATTATCATCGGACTGATGAGCGGGGCCTATTGGACGCTCTATTTTGGCATTTTGCCGGTGCTCTCCAGAGGGTTGGGGGTGTTGGTAGATCCGGTGCTATTGGTCAGTCGCCAGTTTGTATTGACGTTGGCGCTGCCCTTTATCCCCCTGCCAGGCGGTAGTGGCGCCCTGGAATTGGCCATGGTGGCAGCATACCAGGGCTTGATTCCTCGAGCATTTATCAGCATCTTCGTCCTCAGTTGGCGTCTGTTCACTTTTTATCTGCTGGTGCTGTTGGGCGCCCTGGCGGCTTTGAGGAACTTATGGCGCAAGTAGCAGGAACCTATATAAGCAAAGGCGAAATCTTACTGGGGGTGATACAATGAGCGAGGATATTCTGTTTGCGCTTGATATTGGAACACGAACTGTTGTCGGTCTCTTATGCAAAGTTGCTTCCGGTGGAGTATTGCGGGTAGAGGCCCATCATGTAGAGGCGCACCCCCAGCGGGCGATGCTCGATGGGCAGATTCATGACGTGGCGGAAGTGAGTACTGTGATTCGGAGAGTGAAGGAGCAGCTTGAAGCAGCAGCTGGTTGCACTTTGGAGCGAGCTTCCATCGCCGCTGCCGGCCGCGCCCTGTCCACGCTGCGGGCTGACTCAACGCTTAAATTTGACGCCACCCGTGAAATCACCAGAGAAGATTTACGCAATCTAGAGATGCAGGGACTGGCTGTCGCCAAAGAAAAGGTTTCCGGACAATCAGAAAATCTTTACTGTGTCGGTTACAGTCCGGTGGCATATACCCTTAACCAACAATTGATTGCAAACCCTGTAGGCCAAAAGGGTTCGGAAGTCGGTGTGGAGTTAATCGCAACTTTTTTGCCGCAAGTGGTGGTGGACAGTCTGTTCAGCGCTCTTGCCAAAGCCGGATTGGCGGTGGGCAGTCTTACCCTGGAGCCAATCGCCGCAATGACTGTGGCCATCCCGCCGCGTCTGCGCATGTTGAATCTGGCGCTAGTGGACGTCGGTGCCGGAACATCTGATATTGCAATCAGTCGGGAGGGTACGATATTCGCCTATGCCATGGTGGATAAAGCCGGCGACGAAGTGACGGAAGCATTGGCTCAGCACTATTTGCTAGATTTCAATACTGCGGAATCTGTAAAACTGGCCCTGGGCGAGCGTGAAGAGCTGGAATTTACCGATGTTTTGGGGAACAGATACCACTTGGCCCGGGAGGACATACACAAAGTTATTGAACCTGTGGTCGATGAGCTGGCCGCAGCGATTGCCCGCACAATTAAAGAACATAATGGCGGTGTAGCGCCGGCGGCGGTATTCTGTGTTGGTGGTGGCAGCCAGACCCCGCTGCTCCGGGAGTATCTTTCTATTCACTTGGACATTCCCCAGGAGCGTACGGGTATTCGGCGCCGGGAAGCCCTTGATAATATCGAATTTGACAGCCCGGATTTGGCCGGGCCGGAGGTGGTGACTCCGCTTGGCATCGCCCTTACCGCCCTGAGACCACAAGGTGAACACTTCATTCAGGTTCAGGTAAATGGCGACAGTGTCACTTTGTTTAATGTGCAGCAAAGTAATGTTGCCCAGGCCCTGTTGCACAGTGGCATGGATTTAGCCGAACTCCTGGGGGCAAGGGGGCAGCCGCTTGAATTTAACTTCAACGGCCAAATCCGAAGAATTCCAGGACAACCGGGTGTTCCTGGCCGTGTACGGATAAATGGACAACCGGCTACCCTGGAGAGCAGTATCGGTCCTGGGGACAGTATCGAGGTTAGTGTTGGCAGCCGCGGCGACGATGCCAAGTGCAATTTGGAGGATCTGGCTGAAGCGGGCTGCACATTGGATCTGGTAGTCAACGGCGAGTTGGTCTCGGTGCCAGAAATGCGTTTGATTAACGATTTGCCTGCATCTGGAGACAGCGAGATTGGCCCCGGTGATGCGGTTGAAATCCGCCTGCCGGCGACTGTAGCTGAATTGGCCGCCCTTATGGATGTGGATATCGAGCAATTTGCAATTACCATCAACGGCCAATTGGCGGGAGGCGAAAGTCCTGTGTCTAGCGGGCAAAGCATAGAGTTTGTGCAACGTGAATTGGCTGATGCACCTGTCGCCGCTTCCGGTGCAAGCTCTGATTCTGCTGGCTTATCGGTTTCGGTAAATGGCAGGAATGTTACTTTGCCTCCGGGGCAGAATCAGTTAATGCACGCTCTGGCCGCTGCCGACATTGATTGCTCTTCCGCCCGGGGACGACTGATTATTAGCGTCAACGGACGGGAAGCGGAATTTACCACCGAGTTAGCAGATGGTGACCGCATTGAGGTGTTCTGGACTGCCATGTGATGTTTGTGGAGAACGGCTTTGTAGTCGGCAGCCCAGGTTAACCAAGTGTTTTTAAGCACTATGTGCTTAAAAACACTTGGTTTGCAAAAATGGGAACTGCAAAGTATAATATTATGAGGTGAAATCCCATGAAGCGCTCTGAGTGGGTTGAGATACTCCGTTACCTGTCTTTGATAACCTGGGTTGGGATTGTGATGGTTGTCTCCATTTATTTTGGCTGGTGGCTGGGGGGACGTCTGGCTGCGTGGCTGGGGGGCAGTTTCTGGACAATTATCGGTTTTTTGCTTGGAGTAGCTGCCGGCGGGGTCACTTTATGGTCGACTTTTCGCAAATTGATTCCGTGGGAGTGAAGGGTGTGGACATTGTTGCCGCCAAAGTCAGGCAAATAATCGGACGCACAACGCTGCTCGCGTTGACATTGGCTGTTTTTGCCCTGATCTTCAGTCGAGGTTCTGCTGCCCTAGGCGTTCTCATCGGAGCAATTATCTCAGTCCTGAATTTTCGCCTGTTGGCGAATAAAACCAGGCAGGTTCTGGAAAACACCAATCCCGGCGCTGCTCAGGTTCAGGCTTTTGTCGGTTACCTGGTGCGTTATCTGCTTTATGCCGGGGTTTTATATGTTGTGAGTCTTAATCCAGAAGTGGATTTTTTTGCTGCAATTGTGGGGATACTGCTTGTAAAAGCGGTAATAATCATAGAAGCGATTGCCGTATCCGTTCGGCAGGCGACAGCTAAACTGCTGTCCGCCCGGTGGGAAAGGGGGGATTGATACATGGAAGATCTCTTTGATGGCCCCAGTATAGTTTTTGAGTTTTATGGTTTCCAGATAACAGAGACTATGTTAAATATCTGGCTTGTAATGGCGGTGTTGATTGTGCTGGCGCTGCTCCTGCGACGAAACCTGGAACTTTACCCTGGTAAGGTGCAGAATGTCGTTGAGATGGTGGTTGAGGCATTTGAAGGCTTGGTGACATCCACCATGGGCGACAGTCGCAAGGACTTTATGCCTTACATGGCCGCTTTGTTTCTCTTTATCGGCTTGTCCAATATGATGGGGCTTTTAGGATTGATGCCGCCAACCGCGGACGTCAATACAACGATTGGACTTGCCTTGTTGACATTTATCCTAATTCATTACTCTGGATTCCGTAACAAAGGGTTCGGACATATCCGGGGGTTGGCACAACCTGTGTTCTTGTTTTTACCGATAAACATAATCAGCGAGCTGGCCAAGCCCGTTTCGCTGGCCTTTCGTTTGTTTGGCAATATTTTAGGCGGTACAATTATTATGGCGATGATTACCGGGGCAATTGCCTTGTTTGTGCCGGTAGTGCCGAGCCTGTATTTTGATGTTTTTTCTGGCCTGCTACAGTCGTTTATTTTCGTGATGCTGACAATGGTATTTATTACTTTAGCGATAGAATAAAGGGAGGAACTTGATAATGGATCACAATACGATGACAGTTGCTGCATTTGCTGCTTTGGGCGCCGGGATAGCTATGATTGCTGGTATTGGCGCTGGGATTGGCCAGGGTTACGCCGCCGGCAAGGGTGTTGAAGCCGTTGGCCGTCAGCCGGAGGCCCGGGGCCCAATTACGCTGACAATGCTCCTGGGTCAGGCTGTTGCTGAGACCACTGGGATTTACGCGCTTTTGATTGCCTTTGTCCTGATTGGCCTAGTAAACGGTCTGATTTAAATCTCGGGGGAATGGGGCGGCCCATTTCCCTTTTAATGTATCCCGGGAAGGAGCGTGAGCAAACGTGCTGGATATTTTTGTCGAAAGAATATTATTTGTTATGGTTAACTTCCTGGTACTGGTAGTAATTCTCCGCGCGCTGTTGATGAAGCCAGTTAGCGAATTTATGGAGAAACGGCGTCAGGCAATTGCTGATGACATTGATACTGCCCGTGCCAACAAGGAAAAATCCGAGGCGCTGCTGGCAGAGCACCAGGCAATGCTGGACAAGGGTCGGGAGGAAGCCAGAACAATTATCGAAGATGCTGAGCGCCGTGGCGAGGCACGTCGCCAGGAAATCATTGAAGCTGCCAACAAAGAAGCGGAGGCGATGTTGGCCCGGGCAAATACAGAAATTGAACGCAGCCGTGACAAAGCAGTGGAACAGCTGCGACAGGAAGTGGTTACCCTTTCAGTGCTGATGGCTCAGAAGATTCTGGGGCGTCAGGTGGAAAGCGATGATCAACGCCAATTGTTCCAGGCGGTTGTGAGAGAATTGGATGAGTCCTATGCAAAGTACAGTAGCTAAGCGGTACGCCCAGGCTTTATTTGAACTGGCCCGGGATAAGAAGCTGGAGCTAGAACCCCAAATGGCAGCGGTTGCCGCAATCTGGAATGCTGAACCGTTACTGAGCCGGGTGTTAACTGATCCACGTTGGCCGGTGGAACGCAAAAAAAGTGTTCTGCACAGCTTGGCAGAGCAGTTAAACTTAGACACCTATTTGCTCAACACGCTTAATTTGCTTCTGGATAAAGGCCGAATCGGCCACTTGCCGGCAGTTGCTGCCCAATACAGGATTCTTGATGATCTGCACAATCGGAGAATCCGCGCCCAGTGCCGTTCGGCCACTGCTTTGGACGAGCAACAACAGGAACAGTTAAAGGCCAAGTTGGCGTCACTTACCGGTGCCCGGGAAATTGAACTTTCGGTAGTTATCGACCCTGATTTGGTGGCGGGTTTTGTTGTAAACATCGAGGGTAAAATTATTGATGGCAGCCTGAAGGGCCGCCTTGAACGTATGGGTCGTAAATTGGCCCAACCAAGCCACGGAAGTTGAGGTGAACGCTATGCAAATTAGACCTGAAGAAATCAGCGCAATCTTGCGTAAACAAATTGAAAGTTACCAAGATGATTTAGATGTATCAGAGATGGGAACCGTGGTTTATGTTGGCGATGGTATTGCCCGTATCCACGGCTTGGAGAAGGCGATGGTCAATGAACTGTTAGAGTTTCCCAACAATACCTTTGGCATGGCCCTAAACCTGGAACAGGATAATGTCGGGGCCGTTATTCTTGGTGATTACGCGCATATCAAGGAAGGCGACACAGTGCGCCGCACCGGGAGAATTGCTCAGGTGCCGGTTGGTGACGCTTTGGTTGGGCGTGTGGTCAATGCCCTGGGAATACCTATCGACGGCAAAGGACCGGTACAGACAGAAGAGACACGGCCGGTGGAAAGTCCCGCCCCTGGCGTGGTCAGCCGGCAGTCAGTCAACGAGCCACTGCATACCGGGCTCAAGGCGTTGGACTCGATGGTTCCCATCGGGCGTGGACAGCGGGAGTTGATCATCGGCGACCGCGGGACCGGTAAAACTGCAATCGCTGTTGACACTATCCTCAATCAAAAGGACACCGATGTATATTGCATTTACGTAGCCATTGGTCAGAAGAACTCCACAGTGGCTGGAGTTGTAAACACTCTGACTGAGGCGGGGGCGATGGATTATACCTCCGTTGTCGTGGCAACGGCCAGTGAACCGGCGCCGATGTTGTACATAGCGCCCTATGCCGGCTGTGCCATGGGCGAGCATTTCTTATACAACGGCCGGCATGTGCTGGTAATATATGATGATCTCACAAAGCAGGCGGCCGCATACCGGGAAATGTCTCTGCTTTTGCGTCGCCCGCCTGGTCGCGAAGCCTACCCCGGTGATGTATTTTACTTGCACTCTCGGCTATTGGAACGGGCTGCTAAGCTCAGTGATAAGGAAGGCGGCGGGTCGCTGACTGCGCTGCCGATTATCGAAACCCAGGCCGGCGACATATCAGCATACATTCCCACCAACGTAATTTCTATTACCGACGGACAGATTTTCTTGGAGAGTGACTTGTTTTTTGCCGGATTCCGACCGGCGATTAATGTTGGCCGCTCGGTTTCCCGGGTTGGTAGCAGCGCTCAGATTAAGGCGATGCGTAAGGTCGCCGGTCGCTTGCGCCTGGATTTGGCCCAATTCCGCGAGCTGGAGGCCTTTGCCCAGTTCGGTTCTGACCTGGATAAAGCGACCCAGGCCCGTATCAACCGGGGCCAAAAGGTATCTGAAGTGTTAAAACAAAGCCAGTATGAGCCGCTGCCGATTCAAAACCAGGTAATGATTATCTACGCCGCAATTAACGGCCATCTCGATGATGTTGAAAACGAAAACATCAGTCGCTTCGAGCAGGAGTTTTATCGGTTTGTTGAACAAACATATCCCGAACTGGGTCCGGATATCGCTTTCAGCAAGCAACTTTCCGAGGAAAGCGAAAACCAGCTCAAACAAGCAATTAAAGAGTTTAAAGAACGCTTCGTATAAGGGGGGAGCCCATGCAGAGCACAAGGGATATCAAGCGCCGCATAAACAGTGTCAAAAGCACGCAACAGATAACCAAAGCCATGGAAATGGTGGCAGCGGCCAAGCTCCGCAAAGCTCAGGCCCGGGTGACTTCCGCCCGCCCCTACACAGCTAAACTGACGGAGGTTATCAACCGGATTGTAGAACGGGGGGCCGACAGCAGCCATACGTTGTTGGAACCAAAGGAAGGCCGGACTGCCTATATCGTAATCGCTGGCAATCGAGGTCTCGCCGGTGCTTACAATGTAACCCTGCTTCGATTTGCCAGGGATCAAATTGCCGCCGACCCCGGTCCAGTGGCAGTTGTAGGCCGCAAAGCCCGTGATTTTATGCGCAAACTAGATATGGAAATCATCGCCGAGTACCTTAACCTGGCAGATGAACCCAGCTACCAGCAGGCCGTAACAATCATGGACCCGCTTTTGAGCTATTATGAAGAGGGAGTTTTTGGTCGCCTGAACATAATCTATACCCGGTTTCAGAGCGCACTCCAACAACGTCCGACCATGGTCCCGCTCCTGCCGGTTGACGTCTCGAAAACCGAGGAACGCACAGCCCAGGCGCTCTACCTATATGAGCCGTCTCCAGAAACAGTGCTGGCTTCCCTGCTGCCCCGTTACGTGCGCAGTCTCGTTTTTCAGGGGTTGCTGGAGGCCCGGGCTTCCGAAGAGGGCAGCCGAATGACAGCAATGAAATCGGCAACCGACAACGCCAACGAAATGATCGACTCCCTGACACTCTCGTTCAACAGGGTGCGCCAGGCCGCCATCACCCAGGAGCTGCTTGAGGTAGTAAACGGCGCCCAGGCTTTGGAAGGTTAGGAGGTAAAACATGAACATCGGAAAAATTGTGCAGGTTATTGGTCCGGTTGTGGACGTGCAGTTTGAACAGCAATTGCCGTACATCAACACTGCCTTAAAGTTGCAAAACCAGGCAGGCGAAACAATCGTTTTAGAAGCGGTACATCAGCTAGGCGACAGCGTTGTGCGCTGCGTTTCCATGTCATCCACCGACGGACTTGTCCGCGGTATGCCCGTTGAGGATACAGGCGCGCCCATCACTGTCCCCGTCGGTCGTGCCACTTTGGGACGGATGTTTAACGTCCTTGGAGAAGTAATTGACGATGGTGAACCGGTAACTGCTGAAGAAAAGTGGCCGATACACCGGCCAGCGCCAACCTTTGATGAACAGCGGACTGCCGCTGAAATCTTGGAGACAGGAATCAAGGTTATTGACTTGTTGGCCCCTTATGCCCGGGGCGGCAAGGTTGGTCTTTTCGGCGGTGCCGGCGTCGGCAAAACGGTTCTTATCCAGGAACTGATTCGCAACATTGCCTACGAACACGGTGGTTTTTCCGTCTTTGCAGGGGTTGGTGAACGGACCCGGGAGGGTAACGACCTTTGGCATGAGATGAAGGAGTCAGGCGTCATCGACAAAACAGCTCTCGTCTTCGGGCAAATGAACGAACCGCCCGGTGCCCGACAGCGGGTCGGCCTCACTGGTCTGGTTATGGCCGAATACTTCCGGGATAAGGAAGGTCAGGATGTATTGTTGTTTATCGACAACATCTTCCGCTTTACCCAGGCTGGTTCAGAAGTGTCCGCGCTGTTGGGACGTATGCCTTCGGCAGTTGGCTATCAGCCCACCTTACAGACAGAAATGGGTCAGCTTCAGGAGCGGATTACATCAACCACCAAGGGTTCAATCACTTCGGTGCAGGCGATTTATGTTCCCGCCGATGACCCCACTGACCCAGCGCCGGCAACAACTTTTGCTCACTTGGATGCAACAACGTATTTATCCCGCCCTTTGACAGAGCTTGGGATTTACCCGGCGGTTGACCCCTTGGAATCTTCATCGCGGATTCTTGACCCCCAGGTTATTGGCGAAGAGCATTATAATGTTGCCCGAGGCGTTCAGGGTGTGTTGCAGCGCTACAAAGAACTCCAAGATATCATCGCCATCCTTGGTATGGATGAGCTTTCCGACGAGGATAAACTTACTGTTTCTCGGGCTCGGAAGATTCAGCGTTTTCTGTCCCAAAATATGTTTGTGGCTGAAGTATTTACTGGTTCTCCCGGTGTTTATGTTCCGCTTAAGGAAACAATCCGGGGCTTCAAGGAATTACTCGAGGGCAAGCACGATGACCTGCCCGAAGCGGCATTTTACATGGTGGGAACGATTGAGGACGCCATCAAAAAGGCCGAATCCCTGTAGGGAGGGAGCGGCATGAGCGAAAAAACCTTTGTGTTGACTGTGGTCACTCCCGAAAGTCGAGTATTCCAAGACTCTGTAAACATGGTAATTGTCCGCACCACCGAGGGCGATATCGGGGTGCTTGCTGGGCACACCCCATTGGTGGCGCCATTGGAGATTGCTCCAATGACAATCAAAATCGGCGACAATGAACGCAAGGCAGCCGTCAATGGCGGCTTTGTGGAAGTGACACCGGATCATATGACAATACTCGCCGAATCTGCAGAAATGGCCGAGCAGATTGATGTCGACCGGGCCGAAGCTGCCCGTAGCCGCGCCGAGGAGAGATTAGCCCAACATCAGGGTGATGTGGACTTTGCCCGCGCCCAGGCGGCATTGCAACGTGCGTTGGTGCGTCTCCAGGTAGCCGGTCGGGATCAGGGTTGACGCAGATGCCCGATTCCAGTAACCATAGATCAGGAGGATTCAGCAGCAAGGATCCGCTGGAGCAGACGCTTCTGGTGGGCATGCACGGCACGCCGGAACTGAAAAAAGAGGAACGGCGGCGTTTCCTTGGCCAGTTTCGGGAAAGGGTTATAAAGGCCTTGACCTTTGACCAAATCTCCGAGCCCGGAACATACCCGGAAGTGGAGGCGGCAATCGCCGATCCCGCAGCAGCCAAACTCATTATTAGCCGGAGGGCAGATATCAAAGCGGCTGCCGAGTATATTCGGCTCGCTCGCCAACATCAGTTGTCTTTTACAACGGTTGATTCCAGCGATTTAGCCGGACCTGTTGGCTTGGTTGTCGCCGCAGAATCGGCGGTGGACCGGGAACAGGTTTTAGTGCCCAGCAGGGTGGAGCGTCTGGAGCAGCTGGGGTTGCCCCGCGCTCTGATAGACGCCAAAGGACAACCTGTGTGCAAAAAGTGTATACAACTACTGCGTGAAAAGGCGCCAGAAGAACTGAGCAATTACCGCACTTACAATTTGCTGGATAAGTTAAGCGGAAAAAAATGTATATGTGAGTAAAGACAGGACGTTTTGTCCTGTCTTTTTTCCTCTCCGGGAATAAATGTCGGACAAGGTGTCTACACTTATTAACGACAGGGAGGGGAAAAATATGAAAAAAATCATTGCTGTATTGGTTTTGGTTTTGATGGCAGCTTTGTGGCAACAAGGAAGTTTGACATTTTGGCGGCCGGTATCCGCTTCGGAAACCGATGTTGGCTTGCTGAATCATTCATTGACGGCGACCGGCGCACAGCCGACAAGGGCAATATTCAATGGCTGGGCACCTCTGTCACGAGCTTCGGAACCGAAAGAAATGCAGGTGATTGTCGGTAGTATCGCCAGCGAGTTAGGTTTGAATCCAGCGATTCACGAGATAACTCTCCGCTCTACCGGTGATTATAGTTATGCGGTATTAGAACATGAGGACGAAACCAAATGGTTGCGCATCCAAGTCCAGTATGTTAACAATCAATCTTATGCCAGTATTGACATTAGACAGAAAGACCAGCATAATATTGAGCAGGTCTATCAGAAACTGTCAGACGCGCTGGAAACTGTAAAATTGTCGGATGGTTCAGTAATAATTACCGCTTGCCTGGAAGGCACTCTCAATGCTAGACTGAGAGAAGGTGAAAAACTGGACTTGCTCTATAATGCTTTCAACGCTGCGGACGCCAGTTATCTGAAGGGGACTGAAATCGGCGGTTTGACAGTTTGGAGCGGTTATTCACCCCGGTTTGCGTTCTCTGCCGGCGGTGGGGAAGCAAATCTCAGTTTATCTCTGAGTTATGATGATGCCATCCGGCAAACAGTGGTCCGCGTGGCCACCCCGGTTTTGCCCGGCAGTTATTAAATGCACCATTCTATGCGGGAGGAATTTCATTGGAAAAGATATATGTCCGGGGTGGCAATCCGCTGTCCGGTGAAGTAAAAATAGACGGGGCCAAGAATTCCGCCCTGCCGGTATTGGCAGCATCTTTGCTGACCACCGGTATCAATAGATTTGAAGAGGTTCCGCCTCTAGAAGACGTAAAAACAATCAGTCGGCTGCTCACTGATTTGGGATGCAGGGTGACGAACAACCAGGGCGCAATTGAAGTTGACGCCGCAAGTATTAGCGAGTTTGAAACCCCGTACGAATTGGTTCGAAAGATGCGCGCTTCTTTTCTTGTTATGGGGCCGCTCTTGGCCAGGCTAGGTCGCGCCCGGGTTTCACTGCCTGGAGGCTGTAATATCGGCACCCGCCCTATAGATCTTCACCTTAAGGGTTTCATGGCACTGGGGGCAGAGGTTATCATGGGCCACGGCTTTATCGAGGCTGTCGCCCCCCGACTGATGGGCGGTCGGATTTACCTCGATTTCCCCAGTGTTGGCGCCACAGAAAACATCATGATGGCTGCCACTTTGGCCAAGGGGACGACTGTCATTGAGAACGCCGCCGCTGAGCCGGAAATTATCGACCTTGCAAACTACCTCAATGCTGCGGGTGCAAAAGTCAGGGGCGCTGGGACCAGCT
The DNA here is from genome assembly GCA_009711825.1 of Bacillota bacterium. Lineage (NCBI taxonomy): Bacteria > Bacillati > Bacillota > Bacillota bacterium. The sequence goes on from VEMY01000001.1 coordinate 113,043, forward strand.
TGATTCGAATTACCGGTGTCGATGAATTGAAGGGCACTAATTATACTGTTATCCCCGATCGCATTGAGGCTGGAACGTTTATTGCCGCCGCTGCCATTACCCAGGGCAGAGTGTTGCTGAAAAATGCATTGGTTGACCACTTGAAGCCAATAATTGCGAAATTCGAAGAAATCGGTGTTCGTATCATTGAGCAGGATTCGGGTCTGATGGTTATCGGCAATGATTCGTTGAGTGCAACCGACATCAAGACATTGCCATACCCGGGCTTTCCCACCGATATGCAGGCTCAGTCCATGGCCGTGCTGACAATGGCCAGGGGGACCAGCGTAATAACAGAGACTATTTTCGAAAACAGATTTATGCATGTCGATGAGCTCAAACGCATGAACGCCAATATCAAAATTGACGGGCGAAGCGCCATCGTTGAGGGCGTGCAGCAGTTGACCGGGGCGCCGGTAAATGCCAGCGACCTCAGAGCCGGAGCGGCTTTGGTCCTGGCCGGATTGGTGGCCGACGGTGTAACAGAGGTCGGGAATATTTTCCACATCGATCGCGGTTATGCCGGGTTCGTAGAGAAAATGAAAGCTTTGGGCGCCGATATCTGGCGCGGATAGATTAACACCCCCTAGAGCGTATCTATTGATAAGCTCCAGGGGGTGTTTTTTTCGGTGGTTAGTCAGTACTGTTAATTTGGGTCTGCCGATGGGCAGTAAATCTCAGTAGCGACGCCAACAAAAAGGCTGCGCCCAAGAGTTCTAGAGACTCTTCCACCAGAAAGTCCATAAACCAAAAGCTCATACTGTAGACATGATAGATAATCGACTCCGGCGACCAGGCGAGCTCGGCGCCGGCTGTAATAAAGTTTAGCGCCCGTTCGCCGACCACGACATACCAGTTGCCAATGTTTCTGGTGGCAGAACTGAAAGCGGCGATCCCATAGAGAGCAAAACCGACCAGTAGCATTATTTTTGTTGATAACTGATGTAACTTGTCACGCAGCACATCAAGCAAAAATTTTAGCATTAGGATACTAAGAAGAATGTAAAATATTAGTTCGATGAGATTTTTCCAGACAGACGCCCTCCACTCCAATGACGCGGGGTCCAGCCCGAAAAGAAAGGCGATTTCATTAAGCCGTTCGATGACGGATGTTGAGGGTGTCTTCCAGGAACATCAAAGAGAATCCGATACCAGCCAGTTTCCAGCCCGTAACCGGCGGGACGTGAGTTCGCTTATTCAGATTTAAATACAATACAACGGTGACAATTGAGCCGGCAAGAAAAGTCCATTGCAGAACCTCAGTAACTGATGCTTCTCGAAACATTTGCAACCACAAAATCGGCGCCTCAGGATATGCAGCTTCCAGCCAGGACTTAATACCCAGGACATCGATATTCCTGATGTCTATCAGATACGCCAGTCCCCAGCTGGCGGCGAGGTAACAAAAAACAAAAATCAGCACACCCGTAGCCAGCTTATTGCCAAACCTGGGGAAAAAATTATTCTTCACATAACCACCTCCTGCGTTTCATTTTGTCAAAAGTGCAGAGGAACTGTCTCAAGGGAGTGCTTGGCTATAGTAATAGTATCATAGCATGGCCAATGCGTCTGCGGAAAATAATTAAAAATTGCTGCCGGTGGCGTCGTGGCAGCAATTTTTTTTATGTGCGCACTTCTAATACTTGTCCACCCTGCATATCATGTCGTGAAGGGAGGCGAGAAGTTGCGTGCATTGAAGATAGCCGGGGTAATGCTGGCAACGATGTTTGTGCTTATTTTGCTCGTGCCCGCCTTGATTGTTCGGGGATGCGGCGGATACCGGGATGTGCCTCGGGTGCCAGTGGACCCGGAGATGGTGCAGGTCTGGAATCATCAGACGGGGGAATTGATGCCGATGCCCCTGGGGGAGTATTTGCTGGGTGTGGTTGCGGCAGAGATGCCGGTATCTTTTCATATTGAAGCTTTGAAAGCCCAGGCCGTAGTGGCGAGAACATATGCAATCAACAAACTGCGGAGCCGGGGGGGCGCTGGTTGCGATCAGCATCCGGAAGCAGATATTTGTACCGATCATACCCATTGCCAAGCCTGGCTCTCCAGGGAAGATGCCATGCAGCGGTGGCCATTATTTCGCCAGGGAACATACTGGGACAAAATTACTTTGGCAGTTTCTGAGACCAGAGGAAGCATCATTACCCACCAGGGGGCGCCCATCGACGCTGTGTTCCATTCAACTTGTGGCGGCAGCACGGAAAACTCAGAAGATGTGTGGACGAATACCATTCCGTACTTGCGGGCTGTGGAATGCGGGTATTGCAACCACTCACCCCGGCTGACAGAAACGGTATCGATGACTGTTTCCGAAGCTGCAGAGAAACTTGGAGTAGGTGGGTCCAGTCTCGAAATCAACGTGGAACGACGCACCGAAAGCGGTCGCATAATAAGTGTTAGTGTGAATGGCCAGGCAATGCGGGGCCTGGATTTTCGCACTGCCCTGGGTTTACGGTCCAGTCTTGTCACTTGGTTGCGGGATCAGAACCGGATTGTGTTTACAACCACTGGCTATGGGCATGCCGTTGGACTGTGTCAATATGGGGCCGATGGGATGGCTGACCTTGGCTTTGAGTTCACTGATATCCTCCAACATTACTACACTGATATCCAGGTTCAACGCTTAAGCAGCGAAGAATAAAATGCTTGTCCCGGGGCAGACTATGCTCCGAGGTGATTGGACATGTCTGACAAGCAAAACAAAGTCTGGATGCGGATACGTGCCACAGTTGGACGGATAAAAATCGCAGTCGGCAATCGCTGGCGCCGGCTTGCTCCGGGCATTCGCTACGCGTTGGTATATTTGGTGGCAATGATTTCCCTTACTTCGTTAATGTGGTGGTGGTTCAATCCTGCACGTTTTCTGGATACCACCCTGCCCCCGACAATTACTGAACCTGAACAATCCGAGCCATCCGATCAGGATGAGGAACAAGAGGACGACCCGCAGCAGCCAACAGATACTGAGCCCGAAGTTTCCGTGCCAGTTGTGGAACCGGTGGTTGGACAGTTGCGGTGGCCGCTTAAGGGTGAACTGCTTACACCCGGACAACGCTACGCCAATAACTACACAGTAGTCCACGGCGTACATATTGCTGGAAATGCAGGCGATGAGGTACGTTCGGCTTGGCATGGCACGGTTGAATCAGTTAGCGCACATACCGAGTTTACACCCGGGGAAATCGTTGTTAGTAATGGCGCCTGGAGCTTTGTTTACAGGAATTTAGACGCAATTTATGTGGTCCCCGGCGATTCGCTCCAGCCTGGAGCTATTTTGGGCACATTATGTGCACGAAAAGATTATCCGGATTACACCAGTGATTATTTGGAATTCGGGCTGAAGCAGGACAATGTTCCGGAAAACCCGTTGGATTATCTAGAAACAGAGTCTTCAGAGCAAGAGCCAATATAACATGGTCTATACGGCCACGGGGACTCATATAAATTGAACAGTAAAAGGTAGGGAGGGCCTGGCATGAATGATTACATTTGGCAGCGGGTGCTGGATATCGCCAATCATGTTTTGAGTACCGGGGATACAGTTCGCTCGGTGGCAGAATCTTTTGGGGTTAGCAAAAGTACAGTTCACAAAGATTTAACCGAGAGGTTGCAGCAGATTAACCCTGGTTTGGCAGAACAGGTCCGGCAGGTATTGGAGAACAACAAAGCGGAACGGCACCTGCGGGGGGGCGAAGCTACCCGTAAAAAGTATCGGGAACGGGACGAAATAGTCAGCTAATTATTGCGCAATAAAGGAATTTAGCAGGTAGTTGTAGAATTATATGGCAGGATACGGCAACAAGGGGGAATTATTCATGTTTGGTCTGACCAGGGATATTGGAATCGATCTCGGCACCGCAACACTGTTGATTTATATTAAAGGCAAGGGAGTAGTTCTGCACGAGCCATCTGTAGTCGCCATGGACGCTAACAACCGGGTACTGGCTGTTGGCCAAGAGGCAAATTTGATGGTTGGCCGGACACCGGGTAATATTAAAGCGATCCGCCCCCTGCGCGATGGTGTAATTGCCGACTTCGAAGTAACTGAACTAATGCTGAAGCACTTTATCTCCAAAGTTTATGGACAAATGATGTTCTTTAAGCCCCGAGTCATGGTGTGTGTTCCTGCAGGTATCACCTCTGTGGAGCAGCGGGCAGTTATCGAGGCTGTCAAACGTACAGGCGCTAAAGATGTATTTTTAATTGAAGAACCGCGGGCAGCTGCGTTGGGCGCCGGCCTGGAGATTTTCCAGCCGCTGGGTAGCATGGTTGTCGATATTGGCGGTGGCACAGCCGATGTAGCCGTCATGTCCATGGGCGATATTGTGCAAAGCGCATCCATTCGGATTGGCGGCAATCGCTTTGACGAAGCCTTGATCCGCTATATTAGGGACAAATATAATATTATGATTGGCGAGCGCACAGCTGAAGAGATAAAGATCAAGATTGCCTCTGTGCATCCCCGGGGTCGGAAAGAAAAGATGGAAATTCGCGGTCGCGACTTGGTCACAGGTCTGCCCCGCAGTATTACAGTGACGTCAGATGAGGCAGGAGAGGCATTGGCCGAACCTGTGAGTTCGATTTTGCGGAGCATTACCCAGGTACTGGAGGCAACTCCGCCGGAGTTGCATTCGGATATCGTTGACAAAGGAATTGTGATGACTGGCGGAGGCGCGCTTTTACATGGCCTGGATGTGTTCTTCTCTGAACGGGTTGGAACACCAGTATTGATTGCCGATAATCCAATCTCCTGTGTGGTGCATGGCACAGGCAGGGCCTTGGAACTGCTGGACTACATCCGCAATACCCTGATAAGTGACAAGATGATTAGTTAAGCACGCAGAAAACGCCTCCTGTTCAGGGGAGGTGTTTTTGCGTTATAATACAGGTGGGGGTGATAGGATGGGATGCTGGCAATGCGGAAACTGCGGCAAATCGCAGCCTGAAAAAAAACGGCTTACAAACCTGATTGGACCACCATATCCCGGACATTTGGTGCTGATGGGAGCCGATGGCTGTCAGGTGCTGGCCTTGGCCGACAAAGTGCCAAAAATCAGCGTCCTGGCCATGGATGTTGAGCGTCTTCTGCCACTGGCCGCGGCCCTGAACGATCGGGATAATATTGATTTGATTGCATCTGAACATAATCCTCTGGCGGCCAGTACGGCGGATATTGTCTATATGGAGGATGCCTGCGCTTGGGATTGGGCGTGGCTGCCGAAAATTGCCGATTGGCTGTGTGCAGGTGGCTCTTTGCTGCTAGCGGGTACATTCCGAAATTCGCGCCGGCCAGAAACCGGTGTTGGTTTCTGGCCCGAGTGGGAGACTAGATTGCGAAGCCAGGGTTTAGTGCCTAGGTTTATGCAGTACAATATCGAAAAGGAAATTTATGATGCGGACGGAGAACAGGAGCACTCGGTTTTTCAGGCGGTTATCAAAGCTGTAAAGGAGTTTTCTGATGCTGACAGGTAAACAGAAACGTTGGTTGCGGGCCCGGGCCCATAATCTAGAACCCATTGTTCAAGTAGGAAAACATGGTCTGGTGGATACTTTAATAGTTGCATTGGATCAAGCGTTGACTGCCAGAGAGCTGGTGAAAGTCCGGGTTTTAAACAACTGTCTGGAGCCGATGGACGAAATTGCGCATGGACTTTCAGAGGGAACCGGTTCAGAGTTGGTCCAGAAGATTGGCCATAATCTGGTATTCTACCGCCCAAATCCGGAAAATCCAATCTTAGAATTGCCGGGAACGGACAGGTTATGAAAATACTGGTTACCGGTTTCGATGCATTTGGTGGCGAAGAGCTGAATCCTTCGCAATTGGTTCTCGAAAAACTGTCGGTTGCCGGGGCAACTGTGCTGCCTATGGTTGTACCCACTCAGTTTGATAAGGGGCCGGCACTCGTACTTGAGGCCCTGGCCACATACAATCCTGACTGGATTGTTATGTTGGGACAAGCTGGTGGCCGTAGTCAGATTACTGTGGAGCGGGTAGCAATAAACCTCGCTGACGCGGGCGCGCCCGATAATGCCGGTTTTACTCCCGTCGATCAGACATTGGTCCCGGAGGGCCCGATTGCTTATTTTTCCGGTCTGCCTGTTAAAGCGATGGTGAGAACAATTCGCGAGGCAGGTGTGCCGGCAGCCGTGTCCAATACAGCGGGCACCTTTGTATGCAACGCCTTGTTTTATCATGTGCAGCATTATTTGCATATCAACAAGCTTGCTTGTCGGGGCGGGTTTCTACACATTCCGCTGCTTCCGACCCAGAGTTTGGACGGGACAAAGCCAACAATGGATTTGAGCGTATGCTGTAGGGGGCTTGAGGCAGCTCTGGGCGTATTAATCTGAAAATAATTACAATTATTAGCGCATATGCGGCATAGAAATAACAATGTAAAGAGGAAATTTTGATTTGGGCAAAGAATTATACACGATGGGTATAACTTGGGAAGGGGAGATGATATTTGTTTTTGCATAACCTGGACGATACGGACAAAACAATTTTGGATTTGTTGGAGAAGGATGGACGTATTACCTATGCTGAGATCGCCCGTCACACCCATTTGTCGCGGGTTGCTGTTCGGGACCGGGTAAAATCTCTAAGTGATAGGGGTGTTATCAGCAGATTTACAGTGCAGGTCAATGCAGCGGCTGTAGGGTATAATACGCTGGCTTTTTTGCATTTATCACTTGCGCCTGGCGCTCACAAACAGGTAGCTGCCAAGATGAGCGCCTGTTCCAACATAACTCAGGTTCTGTCTACCACCGGCGCCACGATTTTGCATGTTCAGGGATTTTTTCGGGGAGTAGATCACTTAAATCAGTTTGTGCGTGATGAAGTGGGCACCTTGCCGGGCGTTCTCAGTGTGGAAACCCACTTGGTTTTAGAAAATCACAAAATGTTCCAATGCATAGTCTGACCGTGGCAGTTCTTTCGGCTGCGGTCTTTTTTTCGTGCAGGAAAGTTGGCCGAAGCAGCGAAATAATATGAGGTCGTACGGAGAGGGGGAGGAATTTTGTGGACAGAAAAAAAATCTACTTTCTAATTGGCATCGCCTTGGTTTTAGTGGCGCTGATTTGCGCGATGATTTACTGGTTTGCTTTCCACAGTCCGGAGATAGAGCTTATAATTAGTGAACAGGAATTAAGCATTGTTCAAGGTGAATCGGGGCAGCTGCAGGCAGCGCTTGAACCGTGGTATATCAACCGTGAGCTTATCTGGTCCACCAGCCATCCCCGTTTACTGACAGTGGATGATCAGGGCAATATTAACGCTCTTCGCACTGGTAGCGCTGTCGTATATGTCTCTGAGCCGGGTGGCAGCTTTGCTGCCTGTCTTGTGACGGTCGAACCTATGACCCTGACCCTTTCCGGGGGAACTTACACGGGCGAAGTAAGGGATGGGCGTCCCCATTGGCAGGGGGAATGGATTCACCCTGACGGGTATCGATACAGCGGCCAGTGGGTCGACGGCGTAATCGAAGGCGAGGGAACGATGGAGTGGCCCGATGGTCAGATATATACCGGTGAGTGGCGGGCTGGCAAAATGCACGGTTACGGTATAATGGAGTGGCCCTCGGGACAGCGTTATCAAGGTCAGTGGCTGGCCGATCAGCTGCATGGAGCAGGGAGCATGACCTGGCCTGATGGCGATCACTATGAAGGCCAGTGGCGGTATGATGAGATGCATGGAAGCGGAGTTATGCACTGGGCCAACGGCGAGTCCTATACGGGCCAATGGGTATCAGGAAAAATTAACGGCGCCGGTACTTATCGCTGGCCAGATGGAGAAGAGCAAACAGGAACCTGGGAAGACGGGAAGTTCAAGGGGGAATAAATTAAACGGACATTGTTTTGTCAATGTCCGTTTAATTTATCGAGGCAGCGATGGGCAAGTTCCCCGTATTCTTTTGCCAGTTGGCCAAAAAAATTTTGCCAGTGACTTTCATCAGTTGCATGTAAGCAGTGCTGACAGTCCCGCACCAAATCTTGCTGTTTTTTGATGATGGATTTCAGCATTTCCTTATTGTTCATATTAATCACCTCACCGTGGGCTTAGTATCCCACAATTTAGCACAGTGTAAACCGTTTCAGGCAGGTTTTTTGCATAATATGAAGGGAAAATGCATGGTTTTACAGAATTAGTTAGCTAACCGGGTTTTATTGATGGAGGGGAAACGTCATGGAAACACTGACTTTTGTGCATTGCGCAGATTTGCATTTGGGCACAGCTTTTAAGGGAATCGATCCCAAAATCGGGCGGGAGCGCCGTAAAGAATTAATGTTATCGCTGGCGGCGATAGTTGACATTTGTCAGCGACAACAGGCGGATGTATTATTTATTGCTGGCGACTTATGGCAGCAAGAATATGTGACCCGGCCGCTGGTTGAGTTTATCAGCGATCAATTTCGGCGTATTCCTCAAGTTCAGGTTGTGATTGCTCCCGGTGATGCCGACAGTTACTGGCAGGGCAGCTATTACAGCGCTTTTTCCTGGCCGAACAATGTGCATATTTTTAGTGGCCCTCTTACCAGTGTTTACTTCTCCCGTTTAAACCTGCGGGTGCATGGTTTAGCATGGACGGGGACGCAGGCGCCAACAGATCAGGCGGAGCGGCTGGATCTGGCAGATCACAAACAGGCTGCCCAGATTTTAATTGCCCATGGAGATCCAGAACAGCTTGGACTCCAGTCTGCTTTGGAGGATGAGCGTCTGGCCTATATCGCCTTGGGCCACAACCATAGTCACAGCAAATTGGCGCCGGCAGTAGTTTATCCCGGTAGTCCGGAGCCCTTGAGCTTTTCTGAAGAGGGCAGGCACGGGATAGTGCTTGGGAAAGTCGGCTCTATGACATTGCATACTGAGTTCATTCCCTTGGCACGGCGGCAGTGTATCAACTTGAGCTTGGAGCTTGGGCCTGATAAAGCAATGGCGGCAATAATCGAACAGGTTATGCAGATAGTTCGCCCCTTTGAGCCGGAGACAAATATGATAAGTTTAACACTTACTGGCCAACACGGAGATAGTTGGTCTTTGGCGGCTGTGGAAGAAGCGTTGAACGATTTTTGGTATTGCCGCGTCCAAGACAACACAACCCCTGATATAGACGCCAACGCTTTGTTGGCGGAGCATAGAGATAATCTGGTCGGACAATTTATTGCGGCCCTGGACAGTTGCGAACAACCCCCGGAAGTGAAAAAGCGGGCATTGTCCTACGGGTTGGATGCTTTGTTAACCAGGGGGGTGAGAATATGGTGAATATCAACGAGCTAAATATATTAGGGTTTGGGCGCTTCCACCAGCGACGCTACCAGTTCTCATCGGGATTGAATTTGATTTATGGGGGCAACGAAGCGGGCAAGAGCACCTTGCATCGGTTCATTGAAGCGATGTTATTCGGCTTTTGGCAGCCAGGTGTTGGGCGCAAGGAGTGTGAAGCGCTTTGGCTGCGCTTTCAGCCCTGGCAGCAACAGGCGTTTGCCGGGGAGCTTACGTACACCTGCGAACAGGGAACAATCCTTGTGCGAAGGGATTTTGCTTCTAACACTGTTTCAGTGTTTGATGCAGCCAGTGGCGAACCAGTGAACGGATTGCCAGAAAACATTTGGGGTGAACCTGATTTTGCTGGCCAGCATTTGGGATGCAGCAAACTTGTGTTCAGGAATACCATCAGCATAAGTCAATTGGGAACGGTTGCCGATGTCGAAACAGCTGCGGAGATCCGGGAACTATTGCGCAATCTTGCCCAATCTGGGGGCAGCGGTATTTCGGTGCAGCAGGGACTGCTCCGCCTCGAAGCAGAACGTAATCAGTTGGGCAGCGAAGATGGTGGGCGTAAGACATTGGCCGGCGCCCGGTCCCACTGGCAGCAGTTAGTAGATCAGTTGGAGCATAACCGAAAACTGGCCTTTGAGGCGCAGCAGCTGGAGACAGAGCTGGCTGGTCTGAGTGCAGAACTGAAGACGTTAGAGAAGAAGCGCCTTGAATACAAAGAACTGTTGGCCCAATGGCGCAGCCAGGCCGCGGCCAAGAAGCTTGCGCAAATCGAGGAGTTGCGGAGCAAACAAAGGGAATTGGAGGCAGAATTAGCGGGGATTAATGCTGTCGAGCTGCCCGCCGATGCGTGCCAGATTCAAGAGCGTCTGTCCAGGGATTTGGAGGCGGCACGGAATAAACTAACCGCCCAGATGCGGGATGCTGAGGATGCACGGGAGCGCTTGCAAACCATCCGTGCAAAGATTGATTCACTTAGCGCGTACGAGCAATACAGTCACGATACCCTGATTGAGCTGGCATCTGCTTATCAATTACTGGCACAGGGTCGGCAGGTTATGGAAGAACAGCAGCAACAGCTGGAAGATATAAATAGCCAACTTCGCGAGGTGACGACGGCCCTCAGCCAATTGCCTTATTTTCGCCCGGATACATTGGAGCATGCCGGGAGTTTGGAAGCAAAAGCCCAGGGCTCGGTATTACACGGTTCTCAGGAAGATTTGGAGGACCAGCTTGATTGGTCCGAGTCCCGTATGGGATTGTATGGCGTTTTGCGAGTTCTGTGCTGGTTGATGGTCCCAGCGGTTGGTGCAAGTGCCTGGTTTCTAGAAATTTACCCCCTGTTTGCGCTGGCTGCCCCCTTTATATTTGCGGCCATTGCCCTAGGTGGCGCCAGTAACCGACTTGCACAGCGCTGTCGAAACTTGCGTCGGGAAATTTACGCGTTGGAAATGGAGTTTCAAAACAGTGTCCGCCAACGGGAGCAGGCCCAGCAGGAATTAAATAATCTCCTGGCCCGGGCGCAGGTTGATAATCTGGACCAACTGGAGACAAAGTTCCGCCGGTTTTTGGAGTTGAACGATCGTAGTCGGGAACTGCACCGTGAGCATAAATTTATCAGTGGCAAACTGGAAAACTATCAAGAGGAAATCGATCAAAAGGACGGCCACCTGAAATCACTATTGGCTCAGGCTGGTCTGGATCAATTGCCCCTGGATGACGCCCTGAAGCTGTTTCGCATGAAGATAGATGAGTTGGCAGAGCTCCGGACTTTGCTGGAAGGGGCAGAACAACGGGAAAAGCAAGAAACGGAAGCAGTGGACAAGTGCGAGCAAGCGGTACGGGATTTGGAGCGTCAACTGGATACGTTCTACCAACAGTACTCGATCAGCAGCCCAGAAGAACTGGAACAACTTAGCGCCAGCAATCACCGTCACGCTGAGCTGAAGGGCCACTTGGAGCAACTTCGTCAACGTATTCAAGACTTGTTGGGCGACCAAAGTCCCGAGCATCTTGCTCAAACGGCGGCAACTGCGGACCCGGATGCCCCGGCCTCATTGATGTCAGATAAAACCGATGAGTTGGAAGCCCTGGAAGCCGAGTTGAACAAGTTACAGCAGCGCCGCGGTGAGATTTCCGGACGCTTGGAAGGAATTTATGGCACACTGCAATCTGTAGCCGAACTTGAAGAAGCGGTTGAGCAGGCCCGGACAAATTACCGTCAATTACAGACCAGACGGCAGGCGCTCGATTTGGCCATCGAAACCATCGAAGGTCAGGCCGCCAACCTGGGTACCAAAATGGGGCCGGGATTGAATGAAAAGGTCGCCCAATTGGTTGAACGCATCACTGGCGGCAAGTATCGTGAATTAAACATCGCCGAGGGGCTGAAAATCACTGTCCGTACACCGGAGCATAGTGAACCGGTGGATTTGGAAAAACTGAGCGGGGGGACCATCGACCAGGTTTATTTTGCCTCCCGGGTAGCCATCGCCGATCTGGTAACGGAAAACAGTCAACTGCCTTTATTTCTAGATGACAGTTTTGTCCAATACGATGACATCCGCCTCAAGAACATGCTCTCCTTGCTTCTAGAGTTGGCAAGGGAACGTCAGATTCTGTTGTTTACCTGTCAGAAGCGGGAAGTAGACATGCTTGAACAAATGGCGCCTGATCGATTTAATTATCTTAACCTGGAAAACTGACAAAGGGGATTGCGGATGAGGACGGGAATTTCTAGCGCAAGTCTCTACCCTCAGCTCCACACAGAAGCGGCCGTGGTTTCGCTTGCGGCCATGGGGTGCAGGGATATGGAAGTATTTTTACAAACCCGGAGCGAATTTCGGGTGCAATATGTCAAACGTTTACAAGCTGTCTGCAACCAGTTGGCAGTAAAGGTTCATTCGGTGCATGCCCCTTCTTCACATTTTGAACCGCTATTGTTTTACACCTATAAACGGCAGGTGGGGGATGGTTTTGATACCCTGAACCGGGTGCTAGAGGCCGCCGCCCGGCTGGGTAGTGATTGTTACACTTTCCACGGTCCGTTGCGGGTAACAAATGTCGAGCCGGATAGGATTTTGGAACGCATTATCCGGGTGGCAGAGCTGGCCCGGACTTGGGGCGTGAAATTGGCCTTGGAGAATGTCTCTTGGTGTTTGGGATGGCAGCCCAAGGTGTTCCGCTGGCTGCTCAAGCAGAATATTTCCAATCTGTACTTTACGTTCGATAATAAGCAGGCCGCCCGCAGTGGTTATCCGGATCGGGAATTTTTGGATGCCATGGCCCCCGCCCTGGTAAATGTGCATTTAAGCGATGTTTCGGAACGTGGTTCCGGGTTGTTACCCGGGCATGGAGAGGTTGATTTCACCAAGATATTTGCGGATTTGCAGGCAATAGATTATACAGGCCCGGTTATTCTTGAGGTTTATGGTTTTAAAGTTGAAGCTGCATCGCAGTTGCGGGCCGCATGGCGTCAGTTAAAAAAGTCTCGGACATAAAAATAAAACCCACTTTGTGGGTTTTATTTTTATGTCCGAGACTTATTCTTGCTCTTGATCCTCGTCGCCGACAACAAATTTCTGCATCATCTGGTCGAGCTTCTGGACCATGCCAGTGAGATCGGCAACTGTTGTCTCAATATCGGCCAGAATGGCAACCTGCTCTTCCAGAGTGGCGCCAAGCTCTTCTGCGCCGGCGGATGTTTCCTGGGTTGAGGCGGCGATGTTGGTCACGGCCTCCCGAATCGCGTTACTGTTTACGGCCTGTTCAGAAGCAGCTTCGGTAACACGGGATATTTTTTGTTCCACACTGTTGATGCTGGCAACCATACTTTCGATGGTCTGCAAAGTTACCTGGGAGCGTTCTTCCGCCTGGTGGATAATTGTGTTGCTTTGGCCAACGGCCTGACTGGTGATATCTACCTTGCGCCGGATATCTTCTACCAGCTGGCCGATCTCCTCAACCGCATGGGTACTGCGAGTCGCCAGTTTGCGAACCTCGCTGGCAACAACAGCGAAACCTTGGCCCATCTCGCCAGCCCTGGCGGCCTCAATCGCCGCGTTCAACGACAAGAGGTTGGTTTGTTCGGAGATCTGGGTGATTAGCTCCAACATATCCTCAATCCGCTGAGCTGAGTCAATGAGGTTTTCAACCAGCTGATTAACTTGTTCTGAAGACAAACTGATTTCTCCCATGGCGTTAACAACATCGGCCACTGCCTGCCCGCCGGTGGTCGCCTGGTGCACAGCAGTCGCACATTCCCGGGCCGCTTCGCTGGTCAGCTCAGAAACGGCCTGGGCGCTGCTGGCCACGTGTTGGGCTGAGTTCTTCGTTTGGTCTACACTGGCCGCATTAAGCTGCATGTTGCTGCCGATTTCGGTCGCAAGGATGCTGGACTGTTCGAGGCCGGTTGTACTTTCCATGATTGATGCGGCTATCTGCTGGCCGGAACTGACAACTGTGTTGGATATTTGTTTCAGTTCCCGGACAATATTTGCAAGACTCTCTGCCATAGTGTTTGCGTAGCGTGCTGTCTGACCCACTTCATCCCTGGATTGAGATTTAACCTTTTGCGTCAGATCGCCGGTCGCTATTTCTCCCATGACGGTAACCATTCTGCGGAGCGGCCGGGTGATGGCCTCGGCCACCAGTATGATTACCCCGGCAACCAGAGCCACCGCAATCAGGTTGCTGATCAGCAGCCAGTTTCGAATGGTGTCAACCGGTCCCGCAAGGGTTTCACCGGAAATAATATAAACCAATGACCAATTATTTGTGTTGGCTAAGCGATCGTAATAAACAAACTCTTGACTGTCTCGATGCTCGTAGCTGGTCTGGCCGGTGTTGTTTTGGAGGATTTCATTGGCAACAGAGGCGATGCCGGGCATATCTTCAGGATTATTAATATTGGCGGAGCCAATCAGTGCTGAGTTGGGGTGGACAACAACGGTTCCATTGCCATCGACAACCATTGCCTGGCTGCGGGTAGCAGGATCAGCCAAGCTGCCAAAGGTAAGCAGCCCTAAGGTTTCCAAGTGCACGTATCCTACAACGACCCCCATGATCACTCGGTTTTGATCGTAGACCGGCGAAGAGAAGGCAACAACGTTAGCGCGGGTAACCTCCGACTGGAATGGCGAAGACAAAAATTGATTGCCGTTCAACGCCTCAACAAAGAAGTCTCGATCACGGACATCTATCACTTCGTTTCTTGTTATCTGGGCCTGTCCGTTTACATCTGCAAAGTATAAGACTTCATAACTGGTATAAGTCTGGCTGCGTTGTTGGCGCAGGTACTCCCCCCGGGGATCGTCAAGCTCTGGGTCCGGATTCTGAATCGCTGCGTGGGAGGAGAGGTGACGCAGTTCCTGAAACTTTGTGCCTATCCAGTATGTGAACTGGAATGCCCTCTCTTCTACCCTGGTCGAGCCGGTAGCGTCAATTTGTTCCTGCATCGCGGTACTAACCTGATGCACGTTCAACACGGTGGATAGCGTGAAAATAATGGCCAAAGTTGACAAGATCGCTATCAGCAGTTTGGCGCGTATTGAATGCATAACTCATGCCCCCTTATGGTATGATTGCGGCCCCGCCAGTTCGGCAGGGGTTATCACAGGGGCAGTCCCGGGTATTATCTACCAATGGGGGCTCCCCTTTTACTTCATCAATGATGTGTAAGGCCTGTTGGAAAGTCGCTTGTGTGCCGGAAAAAACCAGCGTTGTGGATCCGGCACTATCGCCAACGCCGCCTGCCGCTGCAGGGGTTACCTTGCAACCTGTGAGCATCGATAAGGCTGTGGCCTCTGTGATGACGGTCGCCCCTGATACAATCTGAATGCCACAGGCGAGACCGTAGCTCACATCTAAGCGCTGGATACCCAACATCCTGCTTGCATCGGGGACAGACGGAATCAGTTTTTCCAAGCCCACAGGTGCAATCAGTTCGATACCCTTAGCCGCCAGAGTTCCCAAGGCCTTGCCAATAGTGCCACCGCTGGGACTACCCAAGAGAATCCCGATGTTTCCCTGGAGGTCAAGGGCATTGGCGCCCTTGATAAATAAATCGCCCTTACCGAGGTTGGGCAGCGCCTCCTCCCAGGTTTGGTCGGAAACCTCCCCCTTCTGCAATACCAAAGGACGCAGCCGGGTGTCAGCCGGAGTGATACAACAGCGCCCCCCGCAGTTGATGCCTGCGGTATATCGGACCTTGTCCAAGACTTTACCAGTGAGGACTTCTGCTATGTAACCATTGGTAGTGCCACCGGCAATGATAACGGTTCCGTGGGTCAGGGCGTTCTCTACCTGAGGTAATTTGCTCACACCTTTTGCAATCAGGCGCTTACTCTCTGCCACCGTGAATGTTACCAGGCCATTTCTCATATACATCAACTCCGATTTGAGTTGTTTATATAATTCTTGATAAAATCGCCAAATCCTTTTCCAAACTACGTAAATCCCGGAAAAAAAGGCGGCGGCGTAGCCACCGGTGAAAAGCAGCTGCCGGCAACAAAGCCAAGGAAAATGCAGGAAAACCAGCGAGGCAGCGCGAAATAGTTATTAGCATATCCCGTATAGGCTGATAAATAACGGGGGTAAAATGAAATTACAACGTTTAGGAGGTTACAGAACAATGGAGTTGCTCAAAAGACTTAGTGAGACGCCGGGCATTCCTGGCCGCGAAGAACGAATCCGTGCCCTGATTAAGGCAGAGATGGAAACGTTGGTGGATGAAGTCAGGGTAGATGCCATTGGCAACGTTATCGGCATAAAAAAAGGTAAGGGTCCAAAGCTGATGCTCAGTGCCCATATGGACGAAATTGGGTTCATCGTTTCTCATATCACGGATCAGGGCTTTTTACGCCTCAACCCGGTTGGCGGCTTTGATCCCCGGACCTTAGTCGCCCAACGAGTTACCGTTCATGGCCGGGAAGATATAACGGGCACATTGATGCCCGGTCTCAAGCCGATTCATGTCATGACGCCAGAAGAGGCCAAGGTCGCTCTCAAACTGACAGATCTGTTTGTGGACATTGGGCGCAGCAAAGAAGAAGTGGAGAAACTAGTGCGAATTGGCGACCCGATCACACTCTACCGGCCTGTGGAGCAAATTGGTGACACTGTGTCGGGTAAGGCCATGGATGATCGAGCTGGCGTGTGGGTAATGCTCGAGGCCATCCGGCAATTGCAATCGCATGAGGTGGAAATCTGGGCTGTCGCCTCCGTTCAGGAAGAAGTCGGGTTGCGCGGTGCCACCACTGGCGCCTACGGTATCAAACCCGACATTGGACTTGCCTTGGATGTAACACTGGCAATCGACCATCCCGGCGGCAGCAAAGAAAGCCAGGTGACAGAGCTTGGCAAGGGGCCTGCCATCAAGGTCATGGACAGCGCTTCAATTTCCAACTATAAGCTGGTTGACTTTATGCGTGAGCTGGCGGAAAAAGAGAAGATTCCGTACCAAATGGAAATTCTCCCCCGGGGTGGCACCGATGCTGGCGCCATGGAGCGGACCCACACCGGCTGCCCAGTAATCACCCTATCTGTGCCCACCCGTTATGTTCACTCTAACGTGGAGACAATTAACACTCAGGATATCAGGCAGACCGCCACATTACTTGCCCGGTTTATTGAAACTGCCCATACCGGAAACTTTGTACTCTAGCGCAGGTTAATTAAATAAAAATTTAGGGGGTATTTAGGATGACAATTGATGAACTGCAAATTCTTCGTCAGGCGATCCTGAATGAGCAGGAAGGATATGATTTCTACTCTCTTGCCGCCGCCCAAACCGATTTGGAAGAAGCTAGGGAAGCGTTTGGACAGCTGGCAGCCGAAGAGTTGAAGCATATCGAATGGCTTCGTGACTTGTATGGGAAAATAAAGGCCAATGACCCGGAAAGTTTCGATCTTTCCAAAGTCGAGCAACCACCAGCTCCCGGACTTTATGACTGGCAAAACATTGGCCGCGAAAGTGGTTCTTTGGCTGTGTCTGTATTTGGCATCGGAATCAATATGGAAAAGGCGGCAATTGATTTTTATTCTCGCGCTGCAGAAAAAACTCAGCTGCCAGCCGCCAGGGAGCTTTATAAAATTTTGATTCGCTGGGAAAATCAGCATCTGGAGCAATTCCAGCAGGATTATGACACCCTTAGAGAAGAATGGTGGGAGAAACAAGGGTTTACTCCTTCATAAAAGGCAGACCGTCAGGCCGGGTTTCCGGTCTGACTTTTTTTGTCACCGGTTCGGGGTATAATCGGGGCAGGGGACTGCAGATTGTAGAGCGAATCTAGTTGTTAATAGTACGGGGGTGAGAGGATAATGAAAGAGCTGATTACTGCTCCTCTGGGCAGCCGTCGCTACCGGGAGCCGTTGCTGGCGAGCTTACAAGCGCGGATCCAAAGGGGCGGCGAAGATAGTTTTATAATGGTGTTTCCCACAAGTCATCTGCTCCACCAAACCCGGGAACACCTGGTGACCCGGGCCGCCCGGCAGCTTAACCTTTTTACTTTCGATGAATTGGCAGAGCGCTTGCTGGACAGGCCGATTGAGCTTGTGACTGGTCGCAGCAGAGAGCATGTCTTCGAACATATTCTTCAGGAACTGTCAACGGAGTTACAGTGTTTTCGCCCGGACCAATTGCAGCCTGGAATGATAGGGTCAATTTTGCAAGCAGTTGTGACAATGCGCCGCACGGCTGTTACTGCCGACATGGTGAAATCAGACAATCCTTTGGTCGAGGATATAGCTACGGTGTGCAGACGTTATGAGCGCTTTCTGGCTGAAAATGAGTTGATGGATTTAGAGGAGGTATATTTCCAAGCCGGGAGGCGACTGGAAGCCGGTATCACTCCCGCCTGGCTAAGTAAAGTGGATTGGCTGCTGGTCGATCAGTATTTTGACTTTGAACCGTTGCTTTTCTCCGTGTTGGACGCGCTGGCTCAGAAAATTGACAGTGTAACAGTGACAATGCCTTTTGTTCACCAGGAGCCCTACACTCTGGTATCGGAGACAATCGCAGAATTGCAGCGACGAGGGTTCAAGGTCCGTCATGAGGCCGGTGAAAACAGGACTCCCCTGAGCCAGTTGGCCGATAAGCTTTTTGTTCCTGGGGCAGAACCTGCCCCCGCTCCGGTAACCGAGCTTGCCGCCGATACAGTGTCAGCAGAATTGGACCTGGTGGCTGCGACGATTAAAGATTTGGCTGCCGACGGGGTGAAACCCAATGAGATTTGTCTGGTGGTGTCTGATCAGGACAAGTATTTGCCCCCGTTACGGGAACAATTTCGTCGCCATCAAATTGATGTAAATCTGCCGATTGCTGTTAGTCTTACCAGTGTGCCCTGGGTACGTGAATTGCTGGCGATATGGGAAGCGGCTGCAAGTTTGGAGCCGGGGGTACTGACAAATCTAGTCAAGGCCAAGTACATCAATCACTATCTCCCCCAATCTGGTGATCCAGATGCTGCAGAACTGTTGATCAGGCAATTCGGCGAACATGCAAATGGGTGCTGGCCAGATTTTCTTGACAGCCAGCAAGCCCGCTTGCATCGGGCTTGGGAAAATGGTTCTGATGATTGGGAGCGCGGCCAGTACCAGCAGCCGCTTGAGGTGCTCAGCGCTGGCAGCGAGTATATAAAGGCGGCGGTTAAGGCGGTCGCCGCATGGTTCCCCGGGGGGGGCGCAGAAAAATACTCTGCTGCCAGGCATTGTTCTTTGCTCAAAGCGCTGCTCCAAGTCAACCGGGAACGTATTTGTCCTGAAGGCGCTGGAGAACTAGACTTGCGCGACAGGCTGGCATACAAGACGGTGCAGCAAATTATCAGGGCTTATTTACAAACCGCGCAGCGGGTTTCGCAAGCTGACCTAACCGCCGGTGGGTTCTTGCGGGAAATCAAAATTTGGCTGGAACAAACAGTAGCTTTAGAACATGCCAGCCCGGCGGCAATTCCAGTGCTGCGCCCCAGCCAAGCACGGGGAGTTTATTTCAAACATGTTTTTGTGCTCGGTTTGAATCAGGGTGTCCTGCCCCGGCAAATATCAACCAATTGGCTGCTGTCCCGCCCTGCCTTCCAGGGGTTGGCGGGCGCACTGGCGGTGAGTTGGCAGGACACAAAACGGGACCTTGAACGACAGAAACTTGAGTTTCATAATTGTGTGGTGATGGCCGAGAGCGGTCTCTGGTTGTCCCGTTTGCTGCCTGGTCTCCAGGAAGAAGCTATGATTTCGGATTTTCTCCGGGAGGTGCGTGCTCTGACTTCCGTAGAAACGCTGGTTCGGGATGGCGCGGAACCCTTTCCGCAACTAAATGCGGTAATCAATCCCCGACAGCTTGCGGGACGCCTGGTTATGGATATGGTTGCCGGCAAACAGACTGCGGAGACAGAAATCGGCTGGTCCTGGCTGCTCTGCCAGGACTGGTTTGACGGTGTTCGGGACTGCATGGAGATGGAACTCGGGCGGGAATCCAGCTCGCCGGCAGATAAGTTCGACGGGGCCCTGGAATCTGCCCGCCAAAAAGTGGGGACAAGGTTTCGGCGTGGAGTATACTCCATCAGCCGCCTGGAACAGTACATACGCTGTCCCTTTGCGTTCTATGCCAGCTATGTATTGGCGTTGTCGCCACTGCCTGGGCAGCGGCCGGAGTATTCTCCGCTTGAGCGGGGCGAGTTTTTGCACTGGATCCTCGAACATTTTTACAAACGTCATATTTTAACCGGCAGGATTCCAACTAGTTTGTCGGAAGCGCTGACGAATGTGGCAAGTGAGTATATGGAGGCCAATGGCTGGGACACGAGCAGCCCGGTGTGGCAGCTGCGCTTACGGGAGGCAGTGGCGCAGCTGGCGGAACTTATTCAGGGAGATTTGGAATGGATCCAAAGCAGCGGCTTACGGCCGGCGCTGCTGGAGGCTACCTTTGGCCTTCCTGGTTCCGAAGTCGGGCCGGTGAGTCTTGGCGGTGAAGTCAGCTTCCACGGCAAAATTGACCGGGTAGATATTTTGGAACAGGATGGGCAATGTCTGGCCTGTGTGTATGACTATAAAAGTTCAAGAGAGATAGGCGCCTCTCGCATCATGCAGGGTAAAAGCTTTCAGATCCCTGTTTATTTGGTGGCGGCAGAGGCATTGCTCCGGGCCCAGGGCTATAAAAACGCCAGGGTTTTGGGTGGCGGCTATTATGTTCTCAAAACAGGGCAGCGGCGTGGCGGCATATGGAGTAAGGAATTTAACACTCTCACAGGCAATCGCCTCAAGGCCCTATCCGCCGAGGCGTGGGAGCAATTGACCGATACTCTGGCGGTAATGGCTGATAATTATCATAATGAGATTATGTCCGGTCGGTTTACGCCCCGGCCTGATTCGGAGCGGGATTGTCTCTGGTGTGATTTCCGCTATTGCTGCCGACACGATAAAAATAGACTCCGGCGTAAGGGGGTGTAACCAATGGACTTGAATAGATTGGAAGATATCCGCACACTCAGTCCCAGTCAACAAGCGGCCACCGACATTAGCGACAATAAAGTTGTCAATGCCGGGGCCGGTTCTGGAAAGACCCGTGTGTTGACAGCACGGTATCTTAAACTATTAGCTGATGGTCTAATGCCGGAAAACATAATCGCAATTACTTTCACCAAAAAAGCGGCCAGAGAAATGCAAGAACGAATCAGCGCCGCCATTGATAAATTGATGATAGACTGCGTCGACGAGAAAGAACTGCGCCGCCTACGTCAAATCAGGGAAAGTTTGCCGGCTGCTAATATTGGCACGATTCACTCTTTCTATGCTCAGTTGCTCCGTCAGTACCCTCTGGAAAGTGAAGTTGACCCGGCTTTTTCTGTGCTGGATGAACTGGATGCAGGTTTGTTACTGGGTAAGGCCGGCAAACAACTATATCGCCGCTGCCTGGCGGAACAATGCCCTGACTTCAATTTGTTAGCCGAAGTATTAGGCGCCGGAGCAGTGGAAGAGGGCGGCACTTTATTTAGTTCGTTGCTTTCGCTGTACAGGACGTTGGCTAACCGCGGACAATCAGTTTCAGATTTAGACCTAAGCACAGGCTACAGTGAGCTGCCGTCGTGGTCAAAGCTCAAGCAGCAATTCTGCTGGCATGCTGAAGGAGCGGCGGTCATCGCCCAGTCGCTATCCGGTAAAGACAAGCCAGAATACATTCAAGGGCGTCAGATGATTACGGAGCTTGCCGCAAGCTTGCAAACGGTGAATGAGCCCCAGGAACTAATTGCTCTGGTGCCACAGATGCTGGCAATCTTTGACCTTGGCAAACCCAGGGTGAAGGTGCAAAAGGAGTTTGTCCAGGAGGCAATGGGGCACATGCAGGATTTACTTTCTGCCGGGCTGACACCAATTCTGGGCAGAGCGATAATTCGGTTGCTCAATCGCTTGGAAGCGGCTTACGAACAACAGAAAGCAGCCAGGTGCGCTTTGGACTTTGCCGATTTACAATTCCGGGTTAGAGACTTGTTGCGCTCCCATCCAGCAGTGGCGGCCGAATTGGACGAAAAATATCAGGCATATTTGGTCGACGAGTTCCAGGACACCGACCGGCTCCAGAAAGAGATTGTCTATCTGCTTCTGAAACAGGGGGAGCGAATCCCCCCAGGCAAATTATTTGTGGTTGGCGACGAGAAGCAATCAATCTATCGGTTTCGCGGCGCCGAGGTCAAGGTGTTCGACGAGGTTAGAAAGGATTTAGTTGCAATTAATCCGGAGCGGGAGGTTTCAATCAATATTAACTACCGTTCCCGGAAGCACCTGATTGAGTTGGTTAACACAGTTTTTTCACATTTGCTGGCTGATAATAGCGAGGTGCGGTATATTCCTCTCGAGGCCTTTAGGGGCGGAGAAGATGGCTGCGCGGAACTAATTCTTTGTGAACAGCAAGAGGGGGAGGGCCGGGGCGAATCGGAAGCCCGCCTTTTGGCTGCCCGTATTCAGTCCATGGTGATGGGCGCCGAAAAATTGGTGGTCAGCAATCAAGGTCTGCGCCCTGTGGAATATCGGGATATTGCAATCCTGATTCGCGCTCGCACTCACCTCAAGGAATACGAGTACCAACTGAGGCAGGCAGGCATACCGTACTCTGTCGTTGGCGGGGTCGGGTTTTACCAGCGTCAGGAGGTGGAAGACCTGCTTAATCTCCTGGCTGTAGTCAACAACTTGCGGGACGAACTGGCCCTGGTCGGCGTCCTCCGCTCGCCCCTGTTTGCAATCAACGATGACAGTTTGACCGAATTAGCGCTGGCAAAAGCACAAGCAGGGGGCTGCCTGCTGGACCACGGCGAGGCCCTTACCGAGGGACGGCAACAGGAATTGCTAGCCCGGGCAAGAAGGATTATCACTGAGTTAAGGGGTTGTAAAGACCGGCTTGGTGTTGCCGAGCTGATTACTTTTGCTTTGGACAGCACCGGTTATCGTGAAACTATATTGGCCCAATTTGCCGGTGTCCAACGTCTAGCGAATGTGAATAAATTGCTGTCGGTGGCCGAAGATTTCCAATCCCGGGGCAACTACAGTCTCAGTGACTTTTTGCTATGGGTTGAGGAAGCTGACAAGGCGGAACCGGAGGCGCCAATAACTACAGACGCTGCCAATGTGGTCCGGATTATGACTGTGCACGCCAGTAAGGGGCTTCAGTTTCCTGTGGTGTTTTTGCCCTTGGTTTCTTCGGCTGTTCCCCGAAACAAGTCCTGGCTGTTGTCCGATTGTACGGGCAAATTAGCCCTGAAATTTCAGTGGCAATGCCGGGTTTGGGAAGCAGTTCATGCTGAAGAAGCCTTTGCCCAACGGGAAGAGTTTAAACGCTTGCTTTATGTGGCCATGACCCGAGCGGAAGATTACCTTGTTTTCATTGGCGCTCCAGTGGAAAAACCGGAGGACTCCCTAAACTATTGGCTACAATCTTCCCTAAGCGAAGGGGTAGATTTACTAAAGGAAATCGGTCAACAATTGGAGGTGAGACCCCTTGATGCATGCGCAGCTCCAGCTTTTCCAAAGCCGAACGCCCGGAGCGATGTAAGGGAGCATTTCCCCGGCCTCAGGCCCGTGGGTGGCGGGAAAAGAACCTATAGACACCACAATATATCCCAATTTTTGCTCTGGAAGCATGATCGAGAGCAATTTGACAAAATGTACTTCACTCGTTGGCTAGAGGCTGATACCGCCGATGTGCGTCGGCAGCAGGTGCTTGAATGGCAGCATGAACCCGGCGGCCCTGCTTTTGGCAGCTTTCTGCATCGAGCATTGGAATTAATCGATACCGAAATCGATTGCCGGAAATTGCTTGCCGAACTCATTCCGCACTATTTCCCGGAAATCAACAGCGCTCAATATCGACAAATCCTGCAGGCTGCTGTTGAGCTTCTTGCGGCTTACTCGGAGGAGGAGTTCGCCGGACAGTTTGTCGAAAGCCAGCGGGAGCTGAGATTTTTTCTTCGTCATAATTCCGCGCTCTTCACCGGGATAATCGATCGGGTCTTTATCCGGCCGGACAGAATCGCTGTCGTTGATTATAAAACCAACCGCATACCTACGGATGGCGTTCAATCTTTAGTTGAATACTATCGTCCCCAATTATTATTTTATGCTCAAGCTGCCGGTGAGCTCTATCAACGGCCGGTAGAGGCGTGGTTGCATTTCCTTCGCCTTCCCCGGGAGCAACAATTGCAACCAGTTGCAGTTGAGGCAGATGGAATCAAAAATTTACAGAGCGAACTAACTGCGTTCCTCAAGTATTGCATTGGTCCACAAAAATAACCGGCTAGACGCCGGTTATTTTTTTATTAGCATTTTTAACCAATTGGCGAGATGATCATTGATGTAATCGTAATTGCTGTGGCCAGCTTTGATCTCTTTAAAGGTGACTTGCACCTCGTTTTCTTGCAGTTTTTCAACCAGTTTGCGAACCGGTTCAACTGGCACCACACAGTCATTGGCGCCATGGATAACCAGAAGCGGTAGCGATTTCGCCGTTTCAATAAAATCAGTGACGTCAAAACCGCTTTCTATAGGACTGATGCCTTGGGGAAGACTGGGGTTGCCGCTGAATACGGCCAGGCCAGCAAACAGATGTGAATGACGCAGGCCTGTATGCCAAGTGCCGAACCCTCCCATGGAAAACCCGGCCAGGAAGGTTCGGGACCAGCTGACCGATACACTAGATTTAACGGCTTCCAGTGCCTCAAGGATATCTGTTTCACAGTCGTCCAGGTAGAACCCGTTTAAACGTCGTCCTCTAGGGAAAAGAATTACAATTCCCAAGCGGTCAGCCAGTTTGTGGAGTTCCTGGTTGGCGGCAATTCGCTGTTCGTCAACGCCGCTGCCATGCAAAAAGACAAGAAGCGGCCATTTTTTATCATCTGAATATGCCCTGGGAAGATAGATGCTATATGGTTGTAATGAACCGTCGACTCGGGAGCGAAATGCCCTGCGGCTGAGACCGGTTTTTCCCTGGAGCGGATTGACGCCCGCTTGTATATCGTGGAGCATCGTCCGGGCCTCAGTTAATAGCTTGTCCATCCGGTCCGGAACTTCCCACGGCGGAGACTGGCTAAGCTGGGTAATCCAATCCAGGCGAAACAACGCCGAGAGCACCGCTTCCTTATGCAGATAATTTATGTCTTCCGCCATACGTTCCAAATCTTGTTTTAATGTTTCAATATCTTCGGGGTTGAGCACGTAGAATGGATGATCTTTCTTAAAGCTCTTTTGGCTGCCTTTGCCTTCGGCCCTCAAGATATACAAACCGGATGGCATGGCGCGGTGAGGGCTCCATTTCACTGTCCATTGATGCGGTCCGGAGGCCAACTCCATAGCTGAAAAATATTTTTCCAATACCTTTTCGCCCTGCAGGATATAGAGCTTGAGTTCTGCCGGGCAGGGATCCGGTGTTAGCAACCCGAGGCGGAGGACTATGGAGTCATCGCCTTGTAAACGTGCTTTGGTCAACACTGTTTGGGCCAGCGGAGACTGTAAATTTGGCTCACCAAAAGCCAAGGGCAGCACACGCCGCAGCAAAGTCTTCTCGCTGTCAAAATCTGGATCGTTCACTAATTGACAGTGAACCGGTCCGGAATCGGTGGTTCGGGTAAAGGTAAGGTTAAGGGCAAAATGATTGGTGCAGAGTGGGCGAATTGGCGGGAGTGACGCCCAAGGCACGGATATTTGCCAAACTGTTCCAGTTTTACTGCGGGTTTGCCGGTAGCCGATGGCGCCGGAGTCGAAATCCGGAAACCAGCGGCCACTGCTGTTGACCACTGTTACTTTTTCCGGACCTCCAAACCCAAGGGTAGTATAGAAGGCGGTGGGTTGGTCGGCAGGAGCGTGGCTGACGGTGAGTAAAAAGCCATCGCCAAAACGCCAGGCCCGTTCCCGGTTATCGTTCGTTGGCCAGGTGGTTTCCACACGCAGGTATAAACAATGATTATCGTACGCCCAATTGCTTCGTACTGTTTGGTCCCCGTCAGTCTCCGCAAGCATGAGTTCCTTCATTTTTTCGGTGGTGGGAAACTTCTTGACATTATCCGCAAATGGAATGCTGCTTGCGGAAAGGGATGGTGCAGGTGTTGGGTACAGTTCAAAGGCCATTAGATGGGCACCTCCTTAACACTCTCTACTTCGCGGTAGCATAACAAAAATCCTGCATTTATGTGAGGCAGTAAATTGCCAAAACCAGTCAAGAACAAAGCTGCCCGCCAGGGGCAGCTTTGGCACAAAGGTAAGTTATTGCTCGTTATAGGTGTCGATTGAGCGGCCGGTAAACGGTTTGAGCTCAGTTTGAAGTTCCGAGAGCTGGTTTTGAAGGAATTGCCGACGGGAAATAAGTTCGTCGTCGTTTAGGAGCTTTATATCTTCGGCTAGCGACTCACTGATTATCCAGGCAAGCTCAATGCTGGTAAAGGCGCTTTCACGATCTGAGCGTCTGCGCAGCCAATTGAAGAGCACCGAAATCAGCCAGGATACGAGTCTGGTCAGCCAGTTACCCGGGGTCTCCGGTTCGGCCGGCGGTTCCGGCTCCTGGGGCGGTTCAGGCTCTGCCGGTGGTTCCGGTTCCTGAGGCGGATCGGGTTCTGTAGGCGGTTCTGGTTCCATGGGCGGCTCAGGCTGCTGACTAGCAATAATCGCTTCCATAGTGGCGCCGATATCTGCCAGCATTTGATGGAAAACGGGAATAAGCTGGTGGGGGCAGGTCTTTCCGGT
The DNA here is from genome assembly GCA_009711825.1 of Bacillota bacterium. Taxonomy (NCBI): domain Bacteria; kingdom Bacillati; phylum Bacillota; species Bacillota bacterium. The sequence goes on from VEMY01000001.1 coordinate 139,579, forward strand.
CCATGACTGATGCGTGCGAATCTGATCAAGATTGAAGTTGTTGTCCAGAGCGATACTGGCAATTCTGTGTACCGCTACAGAGTAAATTAAATCTTTATCGGCGTCTTCATTTTCACAGATTTCAATAGCAATACTGTTGTAATTGGCATCTCTGCCGGCATGCCACGCCACTTCGTTTTCGGGAACACAGAGAATCGCCTCCCGGTCATCCACTACCCATTGATATGATACCTGACGATCATTGTTTTGAGCATAGTTGCGGTGCGCGGCGGCGTTGGCGCCGGCGCGGGGATTTCCAGTTTGATGGACGGTAATAAACTTAGGCGTAATTTGAACGCCAGGGCGGTTTTTACCGCTAATCAGCCATTCCCGAACATTGTACTGGGGCATAAACGCCCGCCCGCGTTGTTGAGCCATTTTGTTCAACAACGCCAAAATTCGGGCACGGGTCTCTGGACCGACGCTGCTGTCAACAGCAATGTTTTCCACTCGTTGCAAGTGGCGGACAGCTGCCTCAGTGTTGGGTCCAAAATTGCCCCCGGCAGAGCCTACAGCCCTGTATTCTGAAAAAATCGCTGCAATCGCGTTTAGTTGTATTTGGAGTAGCCGGACAGCTTCACCACTACTTCCAGGACGTAATACAGGCCATTGCATAACATCGCCTCCTGATATAAATTATGCAATCTGGCCAGACGTTTGACAGGGCATATTGCTTGAAATTTGCCGGGAGTAGTTGTATGGATTATAATATTTTTATACCCAGAGGGATTTCACGGCAGTTAGCAGGCGCTTGGGGACGTTTTTATCGGTGGCGGCCTGAGCGGCTAGCAATTCTTTAATCTGTTGGCGTTTGGTATAACCGTCGGCTGGACAGGGGTTATGCAGGACTGGGAGCTCCAGTTTGGCAGCGACCCTGCGGGTGGTGTTTTCACTAACATAGACCAACGGCCGGATGAGATAAAGTTCCCGCCGGTCCAACCATGTTACAGGTTTAAAGCAATCTATACGTCCGTTGTAGATCATGTTTAAGAACAGCGTTTCCACCGCATCTTCCCGGTGATGACCGAGGGCAACTTTGTGGCAACCGAGGCGGACTGCTTCGCTGTTCAGGGCACCGTGACGGAGTTTGGAGCAGAGTGAGCAGGGGTTGGTTTCCTTTCGTAAATCAAATAAGACCTGGGCAATCTCGGTTTTCACCAGATGAAAGGGGACGTCTTGATCCCGACAGAACGCGGCCACATCCGACCAGTCACTGCCTGGCCAACCCATGTCAACACTGATGGCATGGAGTTCAAACTTAATCGGTAACATCCGACGAAGACGGGCCAAAGTATACAAGGTGGTCAGGCTGTCTTTGCCGCCCGACACACCCACTGCCACAGAATCGCCGTCGTGCAGCATGTCGTAATCACGCATCGCCCGCTTGACCAACGGAAACAGATGTTGATGAAAGGGTGCGCCCATAACTTCACCTCCGGCCCTGATTATACAGGGTTGGCGAATAAATTCAAAGTGTTGAATACTTAAATTTAGGGGGATGACTAAATGCAATATCTGACACTTGGTAAAACAGCAATGAAGGTTTCAGCGCTGGGTTTCGGTGGCATTCCAATCCAGCGGGTGGACATGCCGAGGGCGAAAGCGGTCTTGGCAGAATGCGCCAACCAAGGTATGAATTTCATCGATACTGCCCGGATGTATGGTGACAGCGAAGAGAAGATTGGCGCTTTCCTAGAGGGGAATGAGCGCAGCAAGTGGTACATCGCCACCAAGTCAATGGCCCGGGACACTGAAAGCATGGCCAGGGAAGTAAGGACCAGTTTAGAGCTTATGAATTGTGACTATATTGACTTGTATCAGTTCCATAACGTGGCCAGCAAAGAAGATTTGGAAAAAATCCTGGCCCCAGGAGGCGCGATGGAAGCGTTGGAACAGGCGCAGGCCGCGGGGCTGGTAAAACATATCGGCATTACTGGTCATAAGCCGGACATTCTTGAGCCGGCTGTGCGCACCGGCCGCTTTGACACCGTACAGGTGCCCTTCAGTCCTCTGGAGCAGCAGGCAGCTGATTTGCTTAAGTTGGCCCGGGAGTTTTCCATGGGCACGATTGCCATGAAGCCGTTGGCAGGGGGGGCTTTGACAGCTGCCCGGGCTGCAATTGATTGGTTGCGGGTAAATCCGTTAATCGATGTGGCGATTCCGGGCATGGAGTCGGCAGAGCAAGTACAAGAGAATTGTTCAATTTTCACGCGTACAGTCAGTGCTCAGGAGAAGGAAGAGCTGGCGGAGTTGGTAAGTGGCCTGGGCAGCAATTTCTGTCGTCGCTGTGAATACTGCCAGCCTTGTCCCCGGGGTTTGAAGATTCCGGCCATGTTCCTGTTTGAGGGCTACTACACCCGCTACAATCTAAAAGAATGGGCTCGGGAGCGCTATCATACCTTGCCGGTCAAAGCATCCGAATGTGATGAGTGCGGGATTTGTGAAAGCAAATGTCCTTACGATTTGCCGATTCGAGAGATGTTGAAACAGACGGCTGCTACTCTAGAAGACTAACTATCCGGGAGGAAAATTATGAAGTACTGGCTGCTGAAGACGGAGCCGGAAACATACAGCTACCACGATCTTGAGGTTGCCGGTAGCGATACCTGGGACGGTGTTCGCAACTTCCAGGCCCGTGCAAATATCAAAAAAATGGCCCCCGGTGACCAGGCGTTTATCTATCATACAGGGCGCCAACGGGCGATTGTGGGGATTGCCGAGGTAGTGAGCGAACCATATCCCGACCCTGGCGATCACCGGTTTTTATGGATTGATGTGCGGGCGGTGCGCTCTTTGCCCAGACCGGTTTCCCTGTCAGAAATCAAGGCCGAGCCCACGTTTGCTGACTGGGAGTTGGTACGTTTGTCCCGTTTGTCAGTAATGCCTGTCCCGCCTCAATTTTGGTCGCAAATATTGATGATGGCTAAATAGCTTGCAAACAAATAAAGCAGCCACGGGCTGCTTTATTTCGCCTGCCGATGGGCAGTTACGACATCGTCGTAATCAATCAACGCCTGACGGCCAGACTCGCTAAGGCGGTAGACCCCGCGCTTTACACGCTCAAACCAGGCATAGTGGTTATCCCAGAGGATTCTCCCCGCTCTTTCCACCCCGGTCTCGCGGACAATGTCCCGCACCTGTTTCGGTTGGTGGGAAAGTTTTGCTGCAATCCGCAGGGCATCCTCCCTGTAGGCTGTGACCACTGGTCGTCTGCTGGCGCCGCCCAAATTGTAATCGCCGCTTCGTTCGCGAAATTCCCGCAGCAGCTGGCTGCGGCCACGGCCCCGGGAATCGTGCCAATCGGCCTCCAAAATCACTTCCACTGCCTGACCATGAACGGTAAGCAGGCCCAGACCCAACCGCGCACACAATCTTTTGATCTGTGCCCAGCGCCTGTCCTGCTTTTTGGGTCGGGGGATTGCAAGATAGACATTGCCGCTGTGTTTTTGCCGCTCCACAGCTTGCAGGATTAGTTCAAGGTTGAATCGCAGCTTCAGCTCCACTATTAATAATTTATCCCCACGGACGGCAACCAAATCGCAGGCCTGCACCTCGCCCCGCACCTGATATCCTAGATGTTGAAGGAAATCACGGACAGGCCTGTAGAGGGATGTTTCTTTTTCAGGCATCGGCTGTGTTCCGGAGCAGCTCCAGGGCTCGGGCCAAGACCTGGTTGTTGTTGGCATAACCGCGTTGCTTGTGCAGGGTCTCAACGGCTTGTAGAGGCAGCCACATAACTTTATTAATTTCTTCAACCTGGGGCGTGGGGTGTCCGCCTAGCGCTTCAATCAGGTAATATGTTACTTCCTTTGCAATCTCGCCCCGGGCCGGGTCATAATAATTATATTTAACTGTGCCCAATTCGGCAGTGATTCGTCCCACTATGCCTGTCTCTTCCCGAATTTCCCTGAGGGCTGTAGTAGGTAAGTCTTCACCTGCTTCGATCCGTCCCTTGGCAAAAGTAAGGTGCCGAAAGCGGTCTTCGATTACCAACAACTCAGGGACACCGTGATTGTGCCTGTAAACAATACCTCCGGCAGAAATCTCTTTGATATTAACCACCTCCTGTTCAAGGTTCAGGGAACTGCCGCGCCAGCTGGCGATGTTGTTCCCAGTCGGGCTCGCTCCACACAACGGCATTATCCTTAAGTCTTCGTTTTTCTTTTAGGGTCAACACCCTGGTCACGGCTTCGCGGACCCGGGCGATCGGCAGGTCCCCACGCTCCAGTGCCGCCACCAGGTGTTGGTGGATTAGCCGTGTTTTTTCCGGCGAGTGACAGATAAGTAATAAGTCTGCCCCGGCCAACAAGGCTTCCAGGGCTGCAGTCTCCACCGGAATATCCTGTAGAGCATGCATTTCTAAGTCATCGGTGATGATAACGCCTTCAAATCCCAGTTGTTCCCGCAAGATGCCTGTGAGTATCTCAGGACTGATAGTCGCTGGTTTGGCGCTGAGCTCTGGATAGACGACATGGGCAGTCATTATCATCTCCAGCCCTGCTTCCACAGCTGCGGCAAAGGGTTTTAGTTCACGATTCAGCAGTTTTTCCCGGGGGATGTCAACCCGGGGCAGGGTGTGGTGGGAATCTGCCAGGGTATCACCGTGGCCGGGGAAATGTTTTCCTGCCGCAATCACATGTTCCGCATTCACCCCCCGGGCAAGCGGAATGCCGGCGGCAATCACCGTCTGGGCATCGTTGCCAAAAGCCCGACTGCCAATTACAGGGTTGTCAGGATTAGTGTTTATATCCAACACGGGGGCAAAATTAAGATTAAAGCCAAGGGAAGCAAGTTCTTTGCCCATTGCCGCGCCCACAGCTTCAGCGAGCAGAGGGCGTTGTCCTATCTGCGCTGCCGCCGGCCAATTGGTCACAGGGGCCGGCAGACGATTGACGCGCCCACCTTCGTGGTCGATGGCCAAGAACAGGGGCGCTGGCCCCTGGTTCGCGGCCTTGAGCGCGTTGAGCAGTTCATTGGTCTGTGTCAATGACTGGATATTACTGGGCATGAGAATGAAGCCTGCTACTGGCACATCAAGCAGTAATGCTTTTGCTTCTGTCACATCGCTGCCGGGGAATCCGCTGACCAGCAACTGCCCGAGAAGTTCAGTTTTTGTCATCTCCGCCATTAGACGCTCTACTGTGGCAGGCGCGGGTAAATCGCGCTCAGGCGCATTTGCCGGTGTTTGCAGCAAAAGCAATGACAAAATTACTAGAGCTAAAGGTACTGCTAGCTTGCGCATCCTTCTCACCTCCGGTTATTATATCAAATAAAAAGTGGTTGGAGAAACCAGGAACAGGTGGTAATCATGAAGAGCCAATGGTCTGACAAGGCTTATCACACATGGAATCACTGCTTGCGTGCCCGGTTTGGCGAAAAAGTGGCGAAGATTTCCCTGGACGCGGGGTTTTCCTGCCCCAACCGTGACTCCCGGGGCAGGGGTGGGTGTATTTACTGCAGTCCCCGGGGCAGCGGCGATTGCGCCGGTGCGCGGGAGCTGCCAATAGACCGTCAGTTTTCAACAATTGTGCAGCGTATGCAGCGCAAGTGGCCGGGGGTCCGGAAGTTCATCGCCTACTTTCAGGCCTATACAAACACCCATGCGGATCCGGAATATTTGGCCGCTTTGTATAAAACAGCGTTGGCCCAGCCCGGTGTGGTTGGATTGTCAATATCAACCCGACCCGATTGCCTGCCAACACCTGTTATGGATCTACTTGACGAATTGAACCGAAAAACCTGGCTCTGGGTGGAGCTTGGCCTGCAGACAATTCATGACCGTACATTACAATTAATCAGGCGTGGCCACGATTATGCCAGTTTTCTTCAGGCCGTAGATGCGCTTAGGGCGCGAAATATTCGCGTCTGTCCCCATATTATCCTCGGACTGCCTGGTGAAACCCGGGCAATGATGCGGGAAACTGCGAATGCCCTGGCGGCATTGCCAATCCAGGGATTGAAGCTGCATATGCTGCATGTTGTCAAGGATACAGAGCTGGCGCATATGTGGTCCCGGGGTGAAATTTGCCTTTTGGACAGGGGGCAATATGTGGAAACCGTGGTGGATGTTTTGGAGCGAATGCCACCAGATGTAGTTGTGCAGCGGTTGACTGGTGACGCTCCCCGGGAGATTTTACTCGCCCCGCCCTGGATTTGTCGCAAGTGGGAAGTGCTTCAGGCAATAGACCGTGAGTTTTCCCGGCGACAGACTTGGCAGGGACGGTTATGGCAAAGTCAGCAGGGGGGAGGCAGCGCAGAATGAAAGCACGTGAATTTATTTGTAAGCATAAGCTGGGAGGGATTCTGGCCTGCTTGCACCGGAAACCGCTTACGGAATGGCAGCTGCGTTCAAAATTGCCCGACCGAGCGCTTTTGGGTGAGTTAGTTGAGCAGGATTTGATTCGCCGGGATGGCAAGGTATATCGGTTGAATCTGGTGCTTCTTGATGCTTCAGACCGTCGCTTGGCGCGCGGTGTTGCGGCTACTTTCGCCCGCGATTTGGCAGAATCCTTTGCCGCTCAGCGACCCGATGTCTATTCAGTGCTTGCCCGCTACCCAAATCCGTCTGTGCAAACAGACGTACTGGCGGGTGCAGCTGTAGGCTGCTTTTTTCTAATCGAAAATTCTCCCCGTTACTTGACGGAGTCCGGGTATACATGTGAGTCGCTGGTCTCACCGTTCAAGCCTCCGAAGCTAATTACTTTGCCCCTTGACAATAGTCTGTTTTGCGGGTTTGGCCCTGAGGCTGCCCAATCCTTGCCTGGTTTACTGCGCAAGGGCGTTCAGGGGCCCATAGCATATCAGGTTGCCGTCAATAGGCGCTTGCGGGCGCTGGCAGCTGATTGCGCAGCGATACTGGCGAAGGTATCTGAGGGTGAGACCAGCCTCCGCCAGGTTAAGCAGCAATTCCCAGGAAGCGATGATCTGATTGCGTTGTTGGTGGCCCTGGGTTGCCTGGACTGGGAGGGGGACAAGCTTATGTTTCTCTTGCCCTGGTGGAAACCTGAGCACGGGGAATTGCTCCGAAGTTTGGAGGCGTTTCTGCTGCCGGTGTTGCTATCCTGGCACAGGCTCAATTATCCGGTGTTGAAAACCAGTTTGGAGGCGTTGGGGGCAATACAGAACGGACTTGATTTTCCTCGGGTTTACAGTTTAATTTGGCCATGTATTGTTAACGATGTCATCAATTACTTATATACAGTTAATTTTCTTGCCGGTAACACTACAGCTTTTACCGGTTTAGTACGTGCTCAAGAAGACGCCAAATAGCGACCGCAGCTTTTTGAGCCAGGTCGCACGTATGTGGAGAAAAGCTGCTTTAACAATTGACAGAGACGCATAACTGTATCCTTGCCACTGATTAATGCTGCCTGGACACCGCTTGGGGGCTGCAGCCATTGGCCACTGAAAAAGAGATTCCTTAAACCCCTGACCCGCCCGGAATGGAACATTACTTTTCCTGCTGCGGTGGGCAAGAACGGCAGGTAGGCACCGCGAAAAGCATTGGATGTTAGTTGATAGGTCTTGGGGGTGCGTACATCAAACACTTCAGCTTGCCCGCCATATCAGGAAAACGCTACTCAATTGCCTCGCGCACCTGTTTTCCAATCCGGTCGACTTCCTGTTGGTACGCCTGCCTTTCTGTATACAACTCATTCCAGGCGTCGAATTCGCCATGAAACTGGTGTATATCGCAGGTTATTACAGAGTGGCCCGGGGGCGCGAATGAAGGGTCATAACTATAATGTGTTATTGTCAGCCGGTCGATTAGCCGGCTGTTGATTCTAAAGGAGTTTACCGGAAAGTTTAGAGTTTGCGGGACGTCAGTCAGCGAATCTTCCAATCTCATACCAACGTAAATACTTGAGGCCAAGGGGTAAGCTTGCGGGTTATCGAAGCGCTTCTTAAAGGCTCTGTCCAGGTGCTTGCCTTTGAGCAAAGATATATAGAAATGATGAGCGTCACAGGCCGCAATGAAGTAATCGGCGCTAAAAACTTTATGGTTACGGCAGATTAGGGAGTGGACGCGGCTGCCGCTAATTTCAAAATCAATCACTTCGTTTGACGGCGAAATGGTGCCTCCCAGGGATTGATATTTTTTGCCATTCGCAGACTCAGGGCTTTAGAGCCCTGATAGGGGATGTCAGCATTTCCTTTTGTAAATTCGGCCAAAGGATATAGGGCCGAGACGGCGTTATAACCCAGGGGCACAAAAGTGCGCAAGGTGGTAGAGTTTTATCCCCTCCAGCGCGCCAACGATTTTCCATAGCCTGTTAAGCCATGTCCCCTCCTTGGTCCCGATTAGCCAATGGATGCTCCCATCAATAATATAGCCGTCACAATCCCAGCCAGTACAGTTGCCGCCTGGGGTCGGTTGTTTTTCTAGCACAATGCTCTCAAACCCATTTAATTGTGCAAATATCCCGGCACTAAGGCCGGCAACGTCACCGCCGATGATTATCAGTCGTTTCATGGTCCCTCCTTAGCCGCGTCATTCATTCTGTTTTTATACCCCTGCATGTCGAAATTTATGCGGAGCTGGAGTCTCGCCCGGCGATAACCTTCATGACTTTGAGAGTTTTGTCACCCCTGGTTTCCATGGTATAATTCATGTATTGATAGACGGGGGTGGGGGATGCTTACATACCGAGTTCGACAATTTATCGCTGCAGTAACTGCTCGGGTCAGCCCCGAGGAACGGGCCTGGGTGGAGCAGGAACTAGCAAGCCTGCAAGATTTGTTTTTCGGCATGTCTGTAGTTGACCAGCGCCATTGTCTCGATGTGGCCCGGGAAGCTCTCCGCCGGGCCGGCGAGAAGACAAACAAAAAACTGCTTACCCAGGCGGCCCTGCTCCATGATTGCGGTAAGCAGGCAGGGGAGCTTCGGCTCTGGGACCGGGTAGCGATTGTCTTGGGCAAGAAGATCTTCGGCCGACGCACCCAGCGTTGGGCAAGCAAAGGCAGGGGTCTCTACCACGCCTTCTACATACACTATGAGCATCCGGAGATAGGCGCAGAACTGGTGCGCATGCATGGGAGCGGCGAAACTCTTTGCGCCCTAATAGCCGGGCACCACAAAGCGCCATCCTCTGGCGATGCGCCGGAAGCAAAGCTGCTCTATTTTGCCGATCAGCAGCATTAGGAGGGGGAAAATGCCTGAAGCAGAGTTTTTCGGCGCCATTGCCGACTTGGTGCAATGGGGCCGTGTGGTTGTCGGGCACGATTATCATGGCCGGCAGGCAGAAAGTTACGATTTAACTCAGGCCTGGACAGGAGATCTCGACTACTACCGGCAATGGGCTGAGCGTCAGGGCGGACCGGTGCTGGAGTTGGCTTGCGGCACGGGCAGAATATCCCTGCCCCTTGCCAGGGACGGGGTTAGCGTAGTCGGTCTTGATCGTTCGCTTGACATGTTAGGTGTCTTTAAAGAAAAATTGGCCCGGGAGCCCGAGCCAGTACAGTCACGAGTGGAATTAATCCATGGCGACATGACGGATTTCTCCCTGGGAAGGAAGTTCCCTTTGATCATAGTCCCGCTTTATTCATTCACCCATTTGACCGAGAGCAGGGCACGAGAAAATTTTTTTGCCCGTGCCTGGAGGCATTTGCAGCCTGGGGGCGTCTTGGTTATGGAGTTGCCCGTCTGGGTTGAAGGCGAAGAGTGGACCGGGAATCACCCGCGCTTTAGCTATCATCGCCGCCAGGGGCTCAATCAGTTGGTCAGTTTTTATCAGACCAGGCCGCTGGCGCCCGGGCTTGTCAATCTCAATTTCTTGACCATACACTTGGAGGCAGAGGGCCGCGCCCGGGTGGAAGCAGTGGCCTGTAATGAGTACCGTGCCAGCCGGGCAGATTTGGCGGCCCTGACTGCTACTGCCGGCTTTAAACAGATGGATTTATATCGTAATTACCGGCATAGTCCGCTGCGCGCCAAAGATCACGCAGCTGTGCTGGTGGCTCGTAAATGACAAGGAGGTTTTTACTGTGGAGGTTTTATTTAATACCAAAATTAGTGATGAACATCTGGAGCGGGTGCGTGCCGGCTTTCCCGATTTAACGGTGCATCGCGCAGAATCGATTGATGAGGCGGAGGCGCTGATTGCCAATTGCGAAGTGCTTGTCACCTGGTGGAGCAATTTCGTCCCCGACTTGCTGCAAGCTCCTAAGCTTAAATGGGTGCATTCTTTGGCAGCAGGTGTCGACGGTTTCTTTTTGCCCCCAATAAAAAGTGGCGAGGTTTTGCTCACTAATTCCAGTGGAATCCATGGTCTGCCAATGGCCGAGCATGTGATGGCAATCATGCTGGCCTTTAGTCGCGGAATTTTCCGCTATGCCAGACAGCAAAAAGAACGGCGCTGGGAGCGTTTGCGTTTGTCTGAGTTAAACGGTAAGACCCTAGGCGTTATCGGCATGGGCAGCATCGGCCAGGAAATCGCCCAGCATGGCGCCGCATTTGGTATGCGGGTTTTGGGTGTCAAGCGCAACCCCGGCCAACAATATCCGGGTGTGGACCGTATGGTCAGCATGGAGGGCCTGGATATGGTGCTCAAGGAGAGCGATTACGTGGTTCTCTCAGTACCCCTGACACCGGAAACGGATAAGATGATTGGTCGGCGGGAATTAGAGCTGATGAAACCGGACAGCATCCTGATAAATGTTGCCCGCGGTGAGGTTATTGACGAAGCGGCGCTAATTGAAGCTCTCCGGGAAAACATTATCGGCGGTGCTGGCCTGGATGTTTTTGAGACTGAACCATTGCCTGAAAGCTCGCCGCTCTGGGAGTTGGAAAACTGCCTTATCACCCCCCATTGTGCAGCCCTTTCCCCCCAATATATGGCCCGGGCTGTGGACTTGTTTTGCCGCAATCTGGAGGCCTATCGCAACGGCCAACCGATGCCCAATCTGGTGGACCCCGTACGCGGCTATTAGGAGGCGGCATGAAACCGATAGTTGTACTGGGCAGCATTAATCAGGACCTGGTGTTTACACTCCCCCGTTTGCCCCGCCCGGGCGAAACTATTACCGCCGCCGATTTTCAGTTGTTTCCCGGGGGTAAGGGCGCTAACCAGGCGGTAGCTGCAGCCCGTTTGGGGGGGGATGTCTCCATGGTCGGCTGTGTGGGCGAGGACGTCTTTGGCAGGCAGCTGGTAGCGGGCCTGAAGGCGGAAGGGGTGGACTGTACTTATCTGCAAGTGGTCAGCGAGCCAACAGGGTGTGCGGGAATAGGCGTATTGCCCGATGGCGAAAACTCGATTGCGATCTATGGCGGGGCCAATGCCAAAGTTGTGCCGGAACGCCTGGCGCAGACCGTACCCATTCTGGAATCAGCAGGGGTGCTGATGCTGCAATTGGAGATTCCGCTGGATACCGTGGAGTGGGCGGCGCAAATAGCCGCTTCTGCCGGTGTTCCGATAATACTGGACCCTGCCCCGGCCCAGCCGTTGTCTCCTGGTGTTTTGTCATTGATAGATGTACTGACTCCAAATGCGGCAGAGGCCACGGATTTAACCGGCATCGATGTTCATTGCTGGAAAACCGCGGCCCGGGCCGCCACCAACTTGCGGGAGCAGGGGGCAAAGAATGTCCTGGTGACAATGGGCAAGTTTGGCGCTTATTTTAGCGGCCCTGACGGCGAAGTGCGGATAAACACGCCAGCTGTAGAAGCAGTCGATACCACAGCTGCTGGTGATGCTTTCGTTGGCGCATTGGCAATGGGCCTGGTTTACGGGTTGCCGGTGGACCAGGCCGCGGATATCGCGGCTGCCGCTGGCGCTCTGGCTGTAACCAAACACGGTGCACGCCCCTCGTTGCCTACGATTTCTGCTTTGCGTAAAGTGGTGAATACCCCATGGTAACTAAATTGATTCTCGATATGGATCCCGGCATTGATGACGCTATCGCTCTGATCTTGGCCGGGCTGGCTCCGGAGGCTGAGGTCGTCGCTGTGAACACTGTCGCCGGCAATCTAGAGGTGGGTGCTGCCACCGCCAATGCCTGCGGCCTCTTGGAGGTCTTGGGCGCGTCGGCCTCCGTCCGACAGGGAGCGGCGGCGCCTCTGTTTGGGCTGCCACAACCGGCGACCGATATTCATGGTGTCGGCGGCCTGGGCAACTGGCAGGTGCCGGACGCCCCCCACCGGCTGGCCCGGGAGCATGCCGTGGAATATACAGCTGCGGCGTTAAGCGAGGCCGCCGGCGAAATAACCCTGGTCGCCACCGGCCCGTTGACCAATGTGGCTTTATTGGTTGATCGTTACCCAAGGGAGGCTGCGTTACTCCGGCGTATCGTAATAATGGGCGGCGCCCTGGCGGTGCCGGGCAATGTGACACCGGTGGCGGAATTTAATATACACGCGGACCCGGAAGCGGCACAGATTGTCTTCGACAGCGGTCTGCCGCTGACCCTGGTCGGGCTGGATGTCACACATCAGGTGCAGGTATATCCCCGTGATTTGCCAAGTATTCGCGCCACCGGTAACCAGGGGATTGGAATTGCTGCAATGCTGGAACATTATTTTCACTGGGCAGGACCGGACAAAGGGTGCCCGTTGCATGATCCGCTGGCGGTAATGGCGGCGCTCTATCCTGACTGGTTTGGAAAGCAGAAACTGCCGGTGCGTGTTGAAGATAGCGGCGGCTGCCGCGGGCAGACAGTGGCAGATTTTAATCGCCGGACAGGGCAAAGGGCCAATATCCACGCGGCCTTGTCGGTCAATGTCGACGAATGTTTAAACTGGTTCTATCGGACTCTGTCCCGTCAATAACAAAACCGCCCTTGGGCGGTTTTTTCATTTATGGATTTCCAAAACATGCATGTCCTCTATCTTCTCTGTCAGCCACTGCATTGCATCGGCAATGCCACGATTATAATAGCTGGGGCCAAGTTCCGCGGTAATAAAATCCAGAAGCAGCATCGCCTGAAGGTCGCCTATTTCCTCTTCCCGCTCATTTGCAAAATATAATTTGAGTCTGTCTATTAAAAGTTCCTTTTCTTCCCGGGTGAGTTTGGGACGATTCGTCATGTAGCTCACTCCTCGGTATGTTATGTGCTTGTACAAGTGTATCATATTATGAAGCAATTAATGGCCCAATCGTTCTTAAACAGTTTCCGGCGAATAAAATTAGTACAAGTCAGAGGGGGTGTCGCAGTGAAAAGATTTCTGGCTTTACTTCTATTGACCGCCCTTACGGGTTGCGCTCAATCAGCGACCGGTTGGACTACCTATGGAGGGGACAGCACCCGCGCCTTGGTTGCGGATGAACGCGGACCCCGCCGGGAACGGTTATTATGGGTTGCTAATCTAGCGGCCACCGATCCCGGCAGCCCGGTTGTCGACCAGGAAGGCAATGTATATGTGCCCCACAGCGGTGGCAGTTTGACCCGAATAGACAGGGACGGCACGGTACAGTGGCGCTATGACAGCTGGGTCAGTCAAGATGGAGCTCGTCCCCCGCTGGCAGGCATCGGGTCGGAAGGAGAGGTCTTGATAAGCACACTACATCACGAACAAAGTTTTCGCCTGAACAAGCAGGGTGATTTGCTTGATGTGGAACCATGGCTGCCCTGGCCGGCTGCCAACAACCCTGCGATTATCGGCAACGGTTATACCGTGGTTTGCAATCAGTATGTGGCCGGGGCCGATAGTGTTGGCTTGCGAATCTACGGTTTGGCGCCGGAGGGCGAGCCCTTATGGTCTTTAAAGTTCGAAGATGAGGACGCGGTGTGGTCCGGCAGTATTCCAGTTTTGCAGCCCGATGGCACGGCCTATGTGTTTGTAGAGACTACCGGTCCCGGCAATAACCGCCTGCTTGCAATCGCTCCCGATGGCGCCATTGCCTGGGAATCGGAGTTTGTTTCCGAGGAGACCCGGGCGGTGGGGTTGGCAATTGCGGCCGCCGAGGATGGCACTGTTTATTTTGGCAGCGACCGTGTGGAAGATATCAATCGCCTGTATAGCCCGGGCTGGCTCTATGCAGTAGACAAAGACGGGAATTTGCGCTGGCGAGTGGATGCGGGGCAACGGGTGGTGCAGATTATGGCGGCGCCGGACTATGTGGTCGCTAATGTGCTGCGAACCCGGTTGCTGGCCCTGAACGCTGACGGCAATACCCGATGGGAGTTTGAGTTTGAAGGCTGGGAGAGCAATTGCCTAATGGACAGTCGCGGCACAATCTATCTTGCCGGGGTTAAAGACGGCAGGGTTTGGCTGCGTGCCGTTAGCAACCGTGGTCGTCTGCTCTGGGATTTCGACAGTGGCCAGGCAGCGGGTGCGGTATCTTTTCTTGCGCTGGACCAAGGGCGACTGTATCTGGCTACAGATACCGGGATGTTGCTTGCCTTTGGGGATTAAAGTTTACATGCTAAAAGTAGCAACAGACCAGATAAGTATGATGTGAATCACAGACTTTTTCCAACCGCTGGTGTAGAATTGAGAACAGATATCATACAAGCGGAGGGATAGAGATGGCAAAAGTAGTACGCAAAATTGTGCAAATCGATGAAGAAAAATGTGATGGTTGCGGCATTTGCGTTCCCGGGTGTCACGAAGGCGCCATTCAGATTATTAACGGCAAGGCCAAGCTGGTCAGTGATAATCTGTGTGACGGATTGGGCGATTGTTTGCAGGAGTGCCCTCTGGGTGCAATAACAATCATCTAACGGGAGGCCGATGATTTTGATGAAGCGGCCGTGGCCATGCGTTTGCAGGAATTAGGCCGGGCCGAAGCCCCTCAGCAGCCAGCAGCTTTCCAGGGCTGTCCGGGAAGCAGGGTGGTCTCTAGAGAAATACCAAAAGCCCGGACAGGTGATAGTGCTGGCCCGCAGGAGTCGGAGTTAGCCCAATGGCCGGTGCAATTGCACCTTGTGCCCGTGAACGCGCCATACTTTAAAGGGGCTGATCTCTTGGTCTGCGCCGATTGTGTGCCCCTGGCCTATGCAGACTTCCACCGGAAGCTGTTGCGCGGACATGCTGTGGCAATTGCCTGTCCCAAATTGGACGAAACCAGCAATTATGCGCGCAAGTTGGCGGAAATCATTGCTGCCAACGATATTGAATCGATAACTGTCGCCCATATGGAGGTGCCCTGTTGTTCAGGTTTGGTCTATCTCGTCAAGCAGGCGCTGGAACTTTGCGGACGTGACGTTGAGATAAAAGACATCACTGTCAGCATTGATGGCACGGCGACTACAACTCTGTAATGTAAAGCCCCTGGCTCGTGTCGGGGCTTTAATAATATATGCTCTCGCCAGTCGATACCTGCCTTTTCGCAGTTGTGTAGAGTGTGCCGTCAGATTCCAGCGCCGCAAGATAGACGTCTTCAATCTTTCCATGGCCCTGTTTCTGTAGTAGACTGTTCAACCAGCGCTCACTGCGTCCAATTTGCTCCAGGGCGCCTGGCACCCTCTCTCCATCGACGATCAGTAATGTTGGTAGTCCTTTAGCTGGCACCTTAAGTCCCATGTCCCTGGCGCTGGGCGGTGTTGCTTCTGTTTTTTTTAGTACACTTAGCTGTCCGCTGGGTTCAACAATGGCGTATTGAATTTCCGAGAGCTGAAAAATGTCCTTCTGTCTTAACATGCTAAGTAGGTCATTGACCGTGTAACGGATCCGGGCGATATTGTGCATCAGGAATGTGCCGTTGGCTACTACAACGGTAGGGGTGAGGGTGCTCCAGTCCCGAACGATAGGTAGCTTAACCTTCAACCAGGTAAAGCTTATTTGAAATAGTGCAATGGCTATCACTGCTGCAAATGTCGGTCCATGCCGAATTGACGGATCAGCAATATCTGCGCCAACGACTGAGCCAATCGTTATTGCAACCAGGAAGTCAAAAATCGGTAACTCGCCGATACTGCGTTTACCCATCAATACTGTCATCAGATACATAGCCGGAAACAGTGTAAAAATCCTGAATAGAACTATCAAGTAATCGTTCATTGCGACCTCCGTTTAATAATGCAAGCTGCGTCCAGGATGATTAGAGCGCTTGGGTGACATGTACACACTCCCGTCACCTTCCAGCTGGGCTATATACACGTCCTCCATGGATGGGAGTCCCGATTTACGGATCTGGGTTTCCAGCCATTTTCGATCCCTGGGGCCATGTTTAAAGATGTTTGGCACCGGCCGACCATCGGCCACCAGCAACCAGGGCAGGCCGGTGTTGGAAACTTTCAGTCCCATAGCCGCCGGTGTGAGGGGACTGGATTCTGCCTTTTTCAGTACACTTATATTTCCGTCTGGCTCAATAATCGCATACTCCAGCTCAGAAAGATTGAACACCCCCTGTTTACGTAGCAAAGGCAGGATGTCATTAACTGAATAGCGGATTTTAGCCAGGTTATGGGTTAAAAACCGTCCGTTTTCAAAAATGACAGTTGGCGTAATATTCGCCCACTGTCGCACGCGCCGAGAGCGGATCTTCAGCCAGGTAAAGCCAAACTGAATCAAGGCAATCGCGACTATTGTCGCCAACGTTGGGCCGTGGGGCACTGCCGGGTCGGCAAGATCAGCGCCGGCAATCGAGCCGATTGTAATGACGATGATGAAGTCTAATACCGGCAGCTGTCCCATGTTTCGTTTTCCCATTAGCACCGTTACTACATACAGGAGTGGCCAGGTGATAAATACCCGGCCGATGATTACCAGGTATTCGTTCATTTAATACCTCCATTGTTGCGCCTTAAATGTTAGTCTAACCAGCTGGAATAAAAAAAAGCCCGCACGGGCTAAAATCGTTCGCCAAAGAAGGGAGTATGCAGCGGAAACAGAGTATTGATCAACATGTGTTGGGCATGCATGGTAATCTTTTTGCCTGCATTCAGAGTCTGGGGTCCAGTATAACCTGTTACCAATTGGGTCAGTTGTTCAATTCCGAGCTCCAGGTCCGGGCGCCCGCCGTTTCGTGAGACAGCGCAGCTTCCTTCAGTGAAACTGAGGGTAAACATACCATTATTCCAGGGGGCGTGTCGGTCGGCAACTTGCAGGCAAATTCGCCCCGAAACAATTGGCCAGTCCAGGGCAGCAAGTAAGCGTTCAACATCGACAATCCGCGCCATAATCAAGGGCTTGAGTCGGAAATCCTGGTATTGGTCCCCAAGCAAAATTGGTAGTGGATGATTGCTGGGCAGTTGCCGAAATGCGACTTTCTCCGCCTGGGCATCATGATTGGCCAGGAGGCGAAACATCCCCCACATTGCGTTGGCACTCGCCCAAAATATATCGTGGACGACCAGTTTTTCTTTGTCTTGAGAGCATGTGAAGTAGCCCGTTATCCCGTTATTTTCACGCCAACACCAGGTGACAGCTTTTTTGCCCCAGGGCTTAAGGGCAATCCTCAGCCACTTCGCTGTTCGCAGGCAGTGCAGCTGGTACTCTTCGGCCATTTTTGTATGGACTGCTTCCAGGGCGCCGTGGTCCCCGTCAAACAGTTCTCCCTGACCGCAGTCCGGCTCAGGCAGGGTCGCTAACTCACTGGTTTTGACCTCGGCGGACAGGGCTGTGGTGGCTAGTTCCCAGCCAAATCGTCGATAAAACTGCCAATTAAAGGGCCAGAGAGCGGATAAGAAAAGCTTGCGCTCCCGCATTTCCCGAAGTATTTCCGTCAGTAGCCAGGAGACATTGCCCTGGCGGCGGTGCTGGGGCCAGGTGGCAACACTGCCAATCCCTCCCAGGTTTATGGTCGCTCCTTTGAGTCGAACGGGGAGCGGGTAGAGACCAGCACCTGCCACCAGCTGCCCGTGAACCTCGACGCCGCGCCAGAGGGCAAATGGCTGTTCAGGATCCTTGGGCACCTGTGGTTCTAGGGAAAAAGCATAGCCCGACATTATTTGGAAGGACTCATTTTCGGCGTCAGGTATCTGTATGTACTTGCGCATTAGTTCACCCCACAATGGTTTATCAGTTTATTGTAGCATATTTTAGGCTTAAGACGGAATATTGGCACGGAGATGGTCGATTTGAATAAAACCCCTGAAGGGCTAATTCAGCCAAAGGGGGAAAAAAAGGCAGCCTGCGTGGCTGCCTTTAGTGATAAGAGTCTTATTTGGCAATGGGCTGGTCTTTGATGTCCACCGCCACTGTTCTACTAAGCAAGTAGAGTGCCACCAGCATGAATCCGAAGCCGCCTACCAATGAAATCAGCAGAGAGTTGGTGAGGCCAATTAGGATGAAGGCGGCCACACCAGATATGCCAGCTGTTAACGCATAGGGCAGCTGGGTATTGACATGGTCAATGTGATCACAGGATGTGCCGGTGGAGGAAAGAACAGTTGTGTCTGAGATTGGTGAACAGTGATCACCGAGGATGCCGCCACTGAGCACTGCAGCAATCGTGGCGTAGAGATTAATATCCATACTCAGGGCAACCGGGATCGCAATTGGCATCAGAATTGCAAAGGTACCGTAGGATGTTCCGGTTGTAAAAGCGATTACGCCGCCCAAAAGGAAGATTACAGCGGGGATGAAGGCCGCGGCCAGGTTCTGTTCCGCGAAACCGACCACAAAGGTGTCTGTTCCCACCGCCTGGGCACCGGTGCCGATGCCCCAGGCCAGAACCAGGATGATATAGGCGCTCATCATGCCTTTAATGCCGCCAACGTAATAGTCAACACCTTCGCCGAAAGTGAATATTTTCTGGCCAACGCCCATTAACAGGGCTACAAATCCGGCTGCGACAGCGGCGATCAGAATTGAGAGTGCGCCGCTGGACTCGCCGATTGCCTCAACAAATCCTACATCTCCGCCATAGCCACCGGTCCAGAGGAACAGCGGGATGATCATGCCGATTAGCACAATCAGCGGGACAATTAAATTCATCATCCGTGGCTTGGTGCCTTCCAGAGGCTGGACATCGGTAATTTCCTTAGAAACAGGGGGATTGGCGCCATCGGCCATGACTTTACCGGTTTTACGGGCACGATTTTCGGCTTTCGCCATCGGGCCAAATTCCCATTTTGTGAAGATAAGAATAAACACCAAAGACAGAGCAAGCAGGGAATAGAAGTTGTAGGGGATGGTTCTGATATAGGTCAGGTACGGCGCGTCAGCCATACCGGCCTTGTCAAATTCGCTGCCAATGAGGCCCATGACATATACAACCCAGGTGGACACAGGAACCAGGAGACAGATGGGCGCGGCGGTAGAGTCGACGATGTATGCCAGCTTCTCCCGCGACACCTTAAGTTTGTCGGTGATTGGCCGCATCACGCTGCCAACAGTAAGGGCGTTAAAATAGTCCTCGAAGAAGATGACCAGACCAAAGCAGGCTGTTGCCAACTGGCCGCCCCGGGCGGTTTTTACCTTTTTGGAAATAGCGTCAGCTATCGCAAAGGCGCCGCCGGTCTTTTGCAGCATGGCAATCAGGCCGCCAAAGGCTGCGCCGTAAAGGATAACGGTAGCATTCCAGGATGAACCAAGATTTGGGATAATCATGTCCCGGAACATTGCGAAAAAGCCCAGGAACGGATTCCAGCCGTTGACCATCGTCGCTGCCAACCATATCCCCAAAAATAGGGCCGGGATTACGCGCTTAGTGCGCATGGCAAGCAAAATTGCAACCAAGGGTGGTAGTAAGGACAAAATGCCAAATTCCATATTATATAACTCCTCTCATTAGTAGTTGCAGGCGCCGGGGAATATCTCTCCGCAGGCAACCAACAATGCTTGACCTTGTAACCAGACTTCGTCAAACCGATTTTCAGCTAGCGTGAATTCTACCAGTAACTCACCTCCCAACATATTTACCTTGATCGGACTAGAAAATTGATGGGTAATTGCAGTGGTCAGTGCAGAGGCCGTGGCGCCGGTGCCGCAAGCCAGGGTTTCAGCTTCCACTCCCCGTTCATAAGTGCGCACCCAGATCTGGTCTTGTTCCAGGAAAACGAAATTAACATTAGTGCCGCTCTCAAAATAGTTTAGCCGGCGGATCTTTTTCCCCAGGGTGTGCACTTGATTCCGGGGCCAATCAAGGCATTCCTGGTTGTAGACAATTGCATGGGGCACGCCAACCACCAGGGTGTGCATTTCCGGAAGCTCCGGGTCAGGCCGGATTGCAACGTGCGGAAAATCTATGGGCGGCATCTTGACGCGGACGGTATTGCAGTCAAGAACATTTGCCTGATATAAGCCGGCGCTAGTTTCAACCATCATTTCCCGGGGGCAGATTTTTAGATGTGTTGTCAGGGCTGCAAAGCAGCGGAGCCCATTGCCGCACATTTCACCATTGCTGCCGTCGGAATTGAAGTAGTCCATCCGTGCGTCAGCTTCTGTTGAACTTTCAATAAACAGCATGCCGTCGGCTCCCAGCGATTTCCCGCGTTGACAAAGGGTTGCCGCCAGGCGTTCTTTATCTTGCTTTGAAAATTTGTCCGCGCGGTTGTCAATGGCAATAAAGTCATTACCGCATCCGCTCAGTTTGTAAAATTTCAGCATAATTCCTTAATCACCTGTTTCCGTTCCCCCGGCAAAAAGTCCAATAATGGCAGATCTAACATTACATATGCGCCTGGTTGCTGCCGCAGAGCGCCCCGCAGCCCGGCGACCATCACCTGGGCAGTGACAGCTGGGTTGGTAATCCGGCAGCTATAGTCCAGGCATTGATTGTGCACGCCGCTGGCTACGCCGTGGCGCTGCATATGCACGCCGTGCCCCATGTCCAGCAGGTCGGAAACCCGTTCCACCTGACTGACGGTGGTCTTATCGTTGATGAAATACGGGTCGGTGCAGATTCTGTCTTTAACGGCTTTAAAATCTGCGCCGGTTTCAAGTTCCACATAGACATGGCGGTCGTGGATCCCCAGTCCTTTAGGAATTGTCATGGATAAAGCATCTCGGACGCCGTTTATTGCCTTGGCCGCCACGGTGTGCCCCATGCTCATGCCGGGACCGAAGTTGGTATGTGTGATGCCCTGGGGCGCGATAATCTCAAAGATTGCGCGAATCACTGAATCTGTGCCAGGATCCCAACCTGCTGCACTCACTGAGGCTGCTCCCCCCTCTTTGGCGCTGGCTTCCAAGGTATCCAGCATATCCAGTAAAGGCTGGCCGTGGATATCAAAACTGTCCGCTGTAGCTATACCCTGGCGCAGAAGCATCGGCGCTACCTGCGGGATCAAAATACTTGGCAGGCATAGCAGAACCCCATCCGGATTGGCCAGTTCGCCAAGATTGTCCACAACAGGACAGGTGAATTCTGTCGCGATTTTTTCACAGAGCTCAGGCTGCTCAACAATACCGGTAAGTTCCATATCCGGGGCCGCTAGAACTGCGTTGGCGGCGTTTTTGCCCACGTTTCCACACCCGACTACAGCGACTTTGTAATTAGACACCAGTCATTCCTCCTTGTTGCTGCTGACAATTATTAAAGCAAAAGCCGTGCCATCCTTGTTCCGGGATTACACGGCTCCGGAGTGTTCGCTTTTGTGAATGGAATGTCTTTGTCTGGGGCGTTGGGTATGGGTTTGTATGGGCTGCGGTGTGTGCGCTTTTGCGAACGTGATGTTTGGTTTTGCAAACAGTCAGCGGAGGAGGTTGTATTTCTTTAACTTATGGTAGAAGTTTGTTCTGCCCATTTGCAACATAGACATTGCCCGGGTACGATTGTTTTCAGTATGCTTGAGGGCAAGTGCCAGCAGTGATTGCTCTGTTAGTTCAATTGCCTGTTGATGGGGGATAACCTGGTTGACGCTTACGGCAGCTTTGGTTTGCGGTTGATGCAGGTCCGGGGGCAAGTGTTCCGGCAGCAACACTTTGCCTTCCGCAAAGTTAACACAGCGTTCAAGGACATTTTCCAGCTCCCGGATGTTGCCCGGCCAATGATAATTGGTTAGCGTACGGATTAATTGGGGGTGGGGCATCAGCAGTGATTTCCCTGCCCGCTGACAGATTCGGGGCAGCAACACATTGACTAGGTCAGGTATATCGCCGGGGCGTTGCCGGAGCGGCGGGAGCTCTAAACTGATTACATTTAGCCGGTAGAAAAGGTCTTCCCGGAATTTTCCCTCAGCTACCGCCTTTTCCAAGTTCCTGTTGGTTGCGGCAATAATGCGAACATCTAAGTCGATGGGGTGGTTTTCTCCCAGACGTTGAATGCGGCGATTTTGGAGAGCATGGAGAATTTTTGCCTGTAGTGTTACGTCCAGCTCGCCAATTTCATCCAAGAATAGCGTGCCAGACTGGGCCTGTTCAAAGCTGCCGGCTTTGCCTTGGAGGCTGGCGCCGGTGAACGCTCCCGGGGCGTAACCGAAAAGTTCACTTTCCAGAAGAGTGCCTGGGATTGCCGCACAGTTTACATAAACAAAGGGGCCTTCTGCCCGGGGACCGGTCTGGTGGATGACCTCTGCAAGTAATCCTTTGCCTGTGCCGCTTTCGCCTAATAAGAGGACGGTTGAGTTGGAAGTGCTTGCCCGGGAAGCCAGCTCGCGAATGCGGTTAATCTCCGTGCTGCTGCCTGTGATGCGGGCGAACGCAGGGTGGGCTTGATTTTCCTTCAGACGGCGTAGACTGGCTACGGCCTGATCCCGTTCTTCTTCCGCAATCCGCATCTCGCTGATATCTGTTACTTGCAGCATTGCTCCCTGGCGGATACCGTTGGTGTCAATCGGGTGGATAGAGCATCGGGTGGGGATGCCGTTTATTTCGTAATCTTGTTTTACAAAACCATTTTCTTGGCCGCCGGCAACTGTCAGCAGACGCTCAATTCCTAGATTCCGCGGGTGGATATCTGATATATGGCGGCCGATTACCTGGGGCAGATCCTGATTGCCTTTGGCCGTCCAGGGAGCGCCGTTAAGGATATCGCCGATGGCCTCGCCCCGAGCTGTGTAACCGGGGGCCTGGTAAAATTTAACCTGCAGGTCTGAAGAGAGGATGACCATGTGGCCAACAGCAATATGGTAATTGTATGGGAACCTTTGACCCTCCACATCAATCCAAAGCAGTCGCTGATTGCGGTCGTAGCCGGCAGATATTTTGCAATTGCCGCGAAGTGGAAAATCCATTATCACCGGTTCTGATTCATTGGTGAAGGTGCGAACCGCGGTACGTGCTTTGCCTGTTTTGACCTGGCCGACAGCCAGTATGCCCATATCCTTCTTAAGTTTAACCTGGCCTAGACCCAGTTGCTGTAAATGCTGTTTATCCATGTTCCCGTCATCTCTGCCAACGCGGTTGTTGGCGATTATGACAATATCATCTTGTTCCAGGCGTCCAGATGGATGCCCGGGTCCAGGTGAGGGGAGCAGGCCGAAAAAATCCTTGGCCGTGTGATTATAAACCTTAATGATACCATCCCGGTCGATAACGATTAGGCCTTGTTCCAAGAAATCACAGATATGCTGCAACCTTTCCATACGCACACCTCCATCGCCGTTTGGTACTTATGTTCGCTTTTTAGAACTACATTCCTCCCCTCGGAAAAAATTACCGTTTGGTAGATTTTGCTTAGCAGAGGTCCTCAATCAACTGTCTGCGTTCTCCTGGCAGGAAATGCAGCAGTGGCAAATCTAGCATTACATAAGCGCCGGGCCGCTGCCGCAGGGCCCCCCGCAGCCCGGCGACCATCACCTGGGCAGTCACCGCCGGGTTGGTAATTCGGCAGCTATAGTCCAGGCATTGATTGTGCACGCCGCTGGCTACGCCGTGGCGCTGCATATGCACGCCGTGCCCCATGTCCAGCAGATCAGACACCCGTTCCACCTGAAAAACAGTTGTCTGGTCATTGCGAAAATAAGGATCGGCGCAAATCTGCTCCCGGACAGTTTCCAAATTTGCCCCAGGTTCAAGTTCGACGTAAACATGTCGATCGTGAAGACCGCGTCCCTTGGGAATGGTCATCGAGAGAGCGTCCTTAACCCCATCAATTGCTTTGGCAACAACTGTGTGCCCCATACTCATCCCAGGGCCGAAATTAGTGTGGGTGATGCCTTGGGGAGCGATAATCTGGAATATCGACCGCACCAATGAGTCGGTGCCCGGGTCCCAACCGGCCGCGCTTACCGAGGCAGTGTTGCCTTCGACGGCAGCTGTTTCCAGCGTGTCCAGGGTGTCAAGTAACGGCTGACCATGGATGTCGTAACTGTCGGTAGTGGCGATACCTTTGCGAAGATACTCTGGCGCAACCTGGGGGATGGTTGTGCTGGGAATGCAGAGGAGAGCGCCGTCAACCTTGCCCAGTCGAGCAATGTCTTCGGTCACCGGAAAGTCATACATTTTTTTTACCCGGTTATTGGAGCGGTGTCTGACAACAATACCTGCTAATTCCATATCCGGCGAAGTAAGTACAGCGTTTACGGCGTTCTGACCGACATTTCCACAACCGACAACGGCAATCCTAGTTTTTGGCATCAGTGGAACCTCCTAGTTTTATATAGCTATTTGCCTTAATCACTTGGAAAACAAAAAAAACGGCGGACCAATGCCTGCCGTTTTTGGCGATAATTGGCCTCATTCCCCGGGTGAAGTAGCTCACTGCTGCCGTCCAGGGGCGGACGACAACAGCAGTCCGGCAATTATTAATTGCCGGCCCAGCTGTCGGAACGGACGAACTCCGACGCTTCGGCGGCGGTTCCTTTCCTGTGCTTCACTGCCCCGTCCGGGCTCCCCACAGTACTGATAACCAGCCGCTCCTCTACCTCACCTGCTGGTGAGGCAACTCTAAACTAAAAATTTTTATTTAGCTGTGATTTTACGGCATTGGGGAATAATAGTCAACAACAAATTGCAAAAAACGAGTATTTTATTATCACTTTCCATTAGTAAAGCTGTGGCATGGTCTGGTTGAGAAAATATTGGCACTGTGGCATAATTAGTTGGAACTTACCAAAGGGAGGGTGCGCAATCGTGACTGAAAAGAAACTGGCGCCGCCATGGCGGATTAAGATGGTGGAGCCAATCACCCGGATTAGCCGTGAGGAACGGGAAAAGCTGCTGGAGCAGGCTGGTTATAATGTGTTTGCCTTGCCAAGTGACGCTGTCTACATAGATTTGCTTACCGACAGCGGGACTTCTGCGATGAGTGACAAACAGTGGGGCGGACTACTCCAGGGCGATGAATCCTACGCCGGCAGTCGCAATTTCTATCACCTGCGGGACACTGTCAAGGAGTTGATGGGTCTAGATTATGTTGTTCCCACCCATCAGGGGCGAGGCGCTGAAAATATTCTTTTCCAACATTTGATTAAGCCCGGTCAGTACATCCCTGGCAACATGCATTTTGACACCACCAAGGCCCACATCGAGATCAAACAGGGTCGGGCAGTGAACTTTGTCGCCGACATCACTCATGACAGTCAGACATATCACCCGTTTAAGGGAAATTTTGACCTGGAGGCCCTGGAGAGGTTTGTCGCCGAGAAGGGTAAAGAAAATATTGCTTTTATCCTGGTGACTGCAACCTGCAATAGCGCCGGTGGTCAACCGATTTCCATGGAAAACATTCGTGGTGTTCGCAAAATTGCCGACAAATATGATTTGCGGGTGTTCATTGATGCCGCCCGGTTTGCGGAAAACGCCTGGTTTATCCAGCAGCGGGAAAAAGGCTACCGTCAAAAATCAATTCCCCAAATCGTCCGCGAGATGTTTGACTATGCCGACGGCTGTACAATGAGCGCTAAGAAGGATGCCTTGGTAAACATTGGTGGGTTTGTTGCGCTTAGGGATGAAGCCCTTTATCAAGAAGTTTCCCGGCTGGCGGTTGTGTTTGAAGGGTTCCCCACTTATGGAGGTCTGGCAGGCCGGGATATGGAAGCCATGGCCATTGGCTTGAAGGAAATCGTCGATCCCGGTTACCTGGAATACAGAATTTATCAGGTGGAGTATCTCGGCAACAGGCTGCGAGAGGCCGGTATACCAATTGTCTGGCCGGTGGGTGGTCACGCCGTCTTTGTAGACGGTCAGAAATTCCTGCCCCATATTCCCAAAGAACAATACCCGGCCCAGGCCCTCTGTATTGAGCTTTATAAAGAGGCAGGTGTGCGCGGTGTCGAGGTTGGTGGAGTTTTGGCTGGCCGCGATCCCGAGACTGGCGAAAACTTGTTCCCGCAATTGGACTTGTTGCGGCTGACAATCCCGCGACGGGTCTACACCAATGAACATATGGATGTGGTTGCCGACGCTCTGATTGCAATAAAGGAACGGGCAGAAACTGTCCGGGGCGTTGCCTTTGTTGACGAACCGCCAATTCTGCGCCACTTTACAGCAACTTTTAAACTTGTTTAACAAGTCTGCTTATGATTCATACTATAAGCGATGCTTGTTTGGCTTTTACTCTACTGAGTTAAAAGACTGATTGATACCCAAATCAAGGAGGAAAAAAAATGAACAGAACCATCATCAACACCGACAAAGCTCCCGCCGCCATTGGCCCCTATTCCCAAGCGGTACGGGTAGGCGACCTGCTCTTTACCTCGGGGCAAATCCCCCTTGTCCCTGGTAGTATGGAACTGGTAACCGGCGATATTCAGGCCCAGACCAAGCAATGCATGGAAAATGTCAAAGCAATCCTCGAGCAAGCAGGTACCAATATGGACAACTGCATCAAGCTGACAATCTTTATCAAGGACATGAATCAGTTTGGCGCCATCAATGAAGTCTACGGCACATACTTTGGCGATAATCCTCCCGCCCGGGCCTGCGTAGAAGTAGCGCGGCTGCCCAAGGACGTGGACATCGAAATCGAGGCAATTGCCCTGGTGAAATAACATTTGTTAACCAAAAACCGGCTTTCAGCCGGTTTTTGGTTATTTCCCCGGTAGAAATTGGACAAACTACAAACGCTCTGCTGAGAAGGCAGGCCGTTTTCTCAGGTGAAGTATGGGTGCAAAATATGTGACGAGGTTTAGGTGTTACAACACGAGGGGATGAGTTCATGCCGAAAGTGGTTCTTTCCCACAAACAATTTGTCTTCATGCTCTATGTTTATCTGATTGGCGCCTCCATGCTGTTTGTGCCAGAGGCGATTTTTGCTGGCAAGGATGCCTGGATTTCAGTGCTAATCGCACCGTTAATCAGCATGCTTTTGCTGGCAATCTGGTTGCACCTGCAAAGAAAACACCCGGGAATGAGTTTAATTCAGTATGGGATTAAGATTCTTGGGCCCTGGATCGGTTATCCGATTGGCTTGTATCTTGTGTATGTAATGTTCTTGATTAATCTACTAATTATCGAAGACTTGGTAATAGTTACATCGATAGTGATTCTTCCCCAAACACCTTCTGATGTAATCCGGCTTACGTTTGTGTTCGTGGCAATATATGGATGCTACAAAGGAGTGGAGTCCATCGCTCGCATGTGTGAGCTGGCCTTCATTCCGTTGACGCTCCTGGTGGTGGCGCTACCAATCCTGGAATACCAAGAGCTGGGCCTTGCCGCCTTACAGCCCTTCTCAATAATCAACTGGCATGGCGTTGTAGTCGGCACAATAAATTCCCTGGTGTTTCCCTTTGCGGAGGTGTTTATACCCGCAATGCTGCTGCCGTTTGTGTCTATAGACACTAGGTCAGAACGCTATTATTTCTTTGCTATTGGCGGCGCAGGCATTGCCTTGCTGCTTCGCACGCTCGTGGCTTTGATGGTGCTGGGGCCTGAATTGCTGAGTATGTTCACCTTGCCGATAATGACTGTATTTCGCGTCGTAGACCTCGGAGATTTTTTCAACCGGGTGGAGGGATTGTTTCTCGGAATCTGGTATGTTGGACTGCTGCTGAAATTTGTGATAACACTATATGCCATGACCTTGGGGTTGGCCCAACTGACGGGAGTGAAGCGCCTGGAAAATTTATGGCTGTCGGTGGGGGCCCTAGTGTTGATTGTTTCAGCGCTGCGTTTCCCCAATGAACAGGAATTTGGATTTATGTCATTCTTTATTCTGCCTTTTATCGCTGTGCCGGTAGAAATAATCTATCCTCTAGCCCTATTGCTGGTAGACTGGTTGCAGGAGCGCTTAAAGCCAGTCTCCGTAGACCACCTCAATCAGCGGCATGATTAGATCGCCAATCACCTGGGATGGGAAGATTGGTTCTAGGTTCCAGATATAAACCAGGGCGTAGGCCAGGCTGATTGAGGCCAAAATTATCGTAACAACTAGGTCCGGCCATTCCCGGGCCCGGGCCATGGCGCCACCGAAAACCCAGATAAAACCGACTGCCAGCAACAGCACAAAAATCGCAAAAGCATTTTGCATTGTCTGTTCCTCCCTTTAGCTCAGCGGGGCAACGGGGTTGTGATGATGCCCAAGTTGTCGATTTGCATACGGACATCAAAAATTGTCTCGATGGTGGGGAAAATTTCCCGCCAGTTTTTATTTAACTCTGCCCAGAGACGGGGGTTACGACGACTGGCAATACCGCCGTAGTCCATGATGTCTACACCCAACGCTTTCGCCTTTTCGTCTGTGGAATACAGTATCCCGGCCAACTGATCGGCAGCCAGCTTTTCCAGTTCTTGAACCCGTTCTTTGTTCGCCAGATCGATATAGCCTGTATATTCAACTAGGTTGGCATTGGTCATGATCTTCGCCTGGAGTACTGGTGTATCGCCACGCATATAAAACAGCTTGGAGCAAGATTCAAAGTTAACCTCCAGGGCCGCCAAGCCGCCGTGCCAGGGAACCACCAAGATCGATTCCCCGCCCAGTCCGACCATGTAACGATAGCCAGTGGTCTCAGTTCCGGTAAGCCAGCCCGCCAGCTGATCGTCGTTAAAAACCGCCAATCCCTGGGCTACAATCGCTTCGGGGATTTCTTTAGCTTCAGTGTCCTCCGTTACCGGGTCAGACACTTCCGGTTCAATTGTAAACAGCCGGCTGGCTACCGCGTGCCTGCCCGGGTCAATCATGTGTTGAAAAAAGCGAGATAACTCGATTGATGCCGTTTTTGACCACTCGACTTCGTTTCGCAGGATTCCCTCCAGCTCCAAGTGCAAACTCTCCGCTACCTCAGGTTTGGTCTGCAGAAGCTCCTTTGCGGGCCCCTCGCTGACCAGTAACAGGGAGTTTATCCGAATCTCCTGGGTGCGAATCATAAAATCCATCGCCGGCTTTATCCCCTTGCGGGCCAGGTCCTCGCCAATAACCAGCAGCCGGACATGATGAAAGGAAAGTCGAAAGGCCACCCGTCCCCGCAAGTTGCGGAAGCAATCCATGATGGTCTGTCCCCGGGCGCTGAGCACGGTGATGTTTTCGATACCCGCCTCTCCGGTGCTGCCCTCACCCCCGGGGTCGGCCAGGGGAGTATGAACGTGGACTGTGACCTCAAATCCATCACCCTTGGGGTCGGTATCGATGCCTAGCATCAGAACCAGGCCGATATCGTTTAGTTCCCGCATATCCCAACAACCGGAGGTTGCTATAAGCAGCAAAAGTATCAACAGGGTCGCAATTGCTCTTGTCATTCGTCTTTTTCCTCCACCGGGGGCTGAACGGAGCGGGCCCCCTTTTTTTGGCGATGGATATTCTCTTTGGCGACAAAGGTGGGACGGGCCTGCAGCCACCAGGTGGGGGCCCGGATAATCATATCCTTCCAATCGCCGATGGTGATGGGCGCCAACGGGGCCAGGTAGGGGACGCCAAAGGATCGCAGGCTCACCAGGTGGAAAAGTAAAATGCTTAAGCCCAGATTAATGCCGTACAGGCCCATTCCGGCTGCCAAGAGCATAAACACAAAGCGCAGCAGGCGAACCGAAATCGCCAGATTGAATCCGGGAACCGTAAATGAGGCGATGCCGGTGCCAGCAACGACGATGACCATGATTGGCGACACCAAGCCGGCCTGCACCGCCGCCTGGCCGATGACCAGGGCGCCGACAATGCTTACCGCCTGGCCCACCGGCTTGGGCAGGCGCACCCCCGCTTCCCGTAGCGCCTCAAAGGCCAGTTCCATCATCAGCGCCTCGACAATTGCCGGGAAGGGGATGCCCGCCCGGGTGCCAATCAGACGGATTAAGAGCAGGGTTGGGATCAGCTCATGATGGAATGTAGTTATTGCGATGTAGAGGGCCGGACCCAAAAGGGCAAGGGCGAATAACACATAGCGCATTGCGCGAATCGCCGTGGCGAAGTGAAAACGTTCATAATAGTCCTCGCTGGACTGGAGCATGTCGGTGAGGACTGTGGGCACAATCAGGACAAATGGGGTATTGTCGGTCATAATCGCCACCCGCCCGTCAAGCAGAGCAGCGGCAGCGCCGTCGGGGCGTTCGGTGTTGGCAATCTGGGGAAAGGGGGTGATCGCGTTATCCTCAATTAATTGCTCCAACTGTCCCGAGTCGACGATGCCGTCGATATCGATTTTGTCCAGGCGGGCATGGACCTCGTCCAGCACCTTGGGGTTAGCGACGCTGTCTATATGGAGGACGGCAATCTGGGTTTGGCTCATAGTCCCGATACTGATAATTGTACTTTTGAGCAGTGGTGTTTTCAGACGCTTGCGCACCAAAGCGATATTTGTCTCCAAATCCTCGATAAACCCGTCCCGGGGACCACGGACCACCGATTGGGTCTCCGGTTCATCGACACCACGGGTTTGAGCTGCCCTGGTGTTTATTGCCCAGGCGGTGGCGCTGCCGTGAACTAAAAGCAAAGCTTCTCCATTCAAAATTGATTTAGTGGCCTGCTCAAAATCCTCTACCGGCGTTAACTTGTGAGCGCTTATTAAATCGGTTATTTCACTTTCAGGTCTTATCCTTTGTGGGTCGGTTAGCGGGTCAATGACACTTTCGTTAATCATGTCCTTGTCCATCATGCCCTTAAGCAGGTAGAGACGGGCCGGGCGGGGGGCGCTGAGCGGTATCAGGAAATCCCGGTTGCCCACATCGGCGCAATCCCGAAAAATATCATCCAAGATAGCGCTACTAGTATGTAAATCATCAGAAATCGCTTGCGGTTCGGGCGAATTTTCCTGCTCCAGTTCCCGGGCTTTTTTTTCCCATAGTTTTAGAGGTTTGCGGGGTTTAACCATTTTGCACTCCTCCATTCTGCACGTTAAATGTACTTTTCCGCCCGCAGCAGGAGATTATTCCTGCAGAGATTGTTTGCATAGGCGAAATAATATACAATAGAAGTAACTGGGGGGAGAGACATATGTCCAAACAAGCTGCATATGCAAGTGATTTGCGCAGTAGCCCGGTTCTCACAGCTGTGTTAACCCTGGCACTGCCTGTTGTCGCGCAATCATTATTGCAAGTGCTGATTGGTACCGTAGATCTAAAAATGGTCGGTGTGCTGGGGGCAGACGCAATTGCCGCGGTGGGCATGGGCCGACAGGTAATTATGATAATAATGATTTTGGTGCTGGCGATATCCACCGGCGCTGTCGCCCTGGTGGCCCGTGCTGTCGGGAGCGACGACCAACACGGGACTTCCCGGGCAATCGGCAATGCCTTCACATTGGTGATTTTGTTCGCCGCGGTGATGTCGCCAATCGGGCTGGCAACGGCAGGAATCACCCTTGACCTCCTGGGCGCCACTGACCTAGTCAAGGAATTAGGCCTTGATTATATGCGTATTTTTTATATCAGTGTGGTATTTTTTCTGGGGCATTTTATGGCCAAGGCAGTCTTTCAGGGTGGCGGTGACACCAGGACTCCTTTGTTAATCGACATAATTATGAACATCGCCAATGTACTTTTTAACTGGTTGTTCATTTACGGAGTATGGATATTTCCCGAAATGGGTGTGGCTGGAGCCGCAATGGGGACGGCTATCTCTAGGTTTATCGGCGCCTCTTTGGGCTGGGGCGCCTTGCTCAGCGGGCGTTTTGCAATCAAGGTCAGTCTCCCGCATCTACTCAGTTTTGACACAAAGGGGATGGGCGAGATCCTGCGAATCGGCATCCCCTCGGCGTTTCAGGGCGCTGCCCGGAATATCAGCAATGTTCTGCTGGTTGCAATTCTGGCCCGCACCGCGGTAGATATGGCCGCAGTTTCGGCGTTCACTGTCGGCATGAACCTAAACCAATATGCCCTGATGCCCGGCCTGGCAGTTGGTACTGCCGCCGCAGCCCTGTCAGGTATAAATCTTGGCGCCAATGACCCGAAGCGGGCTGAAGCCAGTGGCTGGAGCGCCGCCGGGGTAGGTGCCGGGATTATGAGTTTTTTTGGTCTCATCATCTTTATTTTCGCGCCCTGGTTGTTGGCGTTCTTCAACGATGACCCGGATATGATTCGGGTTGGTGTGGTATTTGTGCGGATAATCGCCTTGTCGGAGCCTTTTCATGCCCTGGGAATTGTGCTTTCCCGGACTATGCAGGGCGCCGGCTATACGTACCGTCCGTTTCAGGTTACAGTTTTTAGTTGGCTGTTTGTGCGGACGCCGCTGGCCTGGCTGCTGGCAACTCAAACAGGACTGGAAGCTACCGGAGTTTGGATAGCGATTTCTGTAACCACCGTGCTTTTTGGCCTGCTGACGCTCGTTGTTTTCCGCCGGGGCGCCTGGAAGACAGCCCGGGTATCCCAGGCGGCTTAAAGCTTCTGCTGGTTGCGTTTTGCTAGTAACTTTGACCTTTGCACAGAGTGTCGCTGCTGGTGTAAGATGAGTATTAATAACGCCAGGAGGTGCAATTGTGGAGCAGGAGTTTGTCGCCGCTGCTCGTTTTGTCAAGGAATACCTTGAGAAAACAGAGCGCCCGGAGATGGGCAAGCGCAGCACCGCCGGTTTTCGCTGGCGGCATATGTTGCGGGTGTTAAACAATGCCCGGATAATCGGCAAAGCCGAAGGGGCCGATATGGACGTATTAGAAATGGCAGTGTTGTTGCATGATGTAGCTAAACTGGACCCGCGCTCGGAAACAACGCATCATGCAGTGTTGGGGAGTGAGGTTGCAGAAAGATACCTGCGTCAGGCAGGCCTGCCCTCTGATTACAGTCATAAAGTAGTGGAAGCTGTACGTTATCATGCATATGATACTTATAAAGATGACCTGAGTTTGGAGACTTTGGTCTTGAAGGATTCAGACCGGTTGGACGAAGTGGGCGCCCTGGGGGTAATCTGGGTAGGAATCCACGCCGGACGGATTGGCATGGATTATCGGGGCTGCTTTGGCCGCGCCGCCAGGGATCTTCATAGCTTGCAGGAACTGCACCTGTATACCGAAACGGGTCGGGAAATGTTCACCAAACGCTTAAAGATAATGAACGAGTTCTGGTTACAGGTCGAGGAAGAGCTGACAGGAGAAAGCTTGGAACCCTACTCAGATTTTTAAGCATTTTTTGCATGGTTCAATGCAATTGTGTGCAAACTGTACATGCGGCAAGCAGAAGCCAATTATTTGGCAGGCTGAACAATTGGGCCTGAGACATGGCTCCAGCTGGGAGGAAAGCTCTGTTTGCCGCCACAGTTTTAAAAAGGTGAATGAAATCAAATATTTACGGTTATCCTAAATATGACGGCAAACAGAAGCCAGTAAAACGGCAGGCTGAAAAGGGCCTGGAAGCATGGCTCCAGCTGGGAGGAAAGTTCTGTTTGTCGTCTTTGCTGTTGTCGGGTATAGCCGTTTCTGTTATAGTGGTGTATACACTGTTACAGAAATGGTGATAGCTTGATGGGAAAAATCCGTGAAGGCATAGTCAAGGCCTGGAGAAAACTTAATAATTTGAGGGAGACGCCTCATGCCATAGCTTTAGGGGCAGGTATTGGCCTTGCCTGGAATTTTATTCCTTCCCTCGGAGTGGGACCGATTCTTTCAATTGTCAGCGCCAAAGCCTTAAGAGCCAGCGGGATTGCCGCGGTTACCGTCAACCTCGCTACCGGCTTTTTTATTCCGCTTTTATACAGTCTTAACTTTATTGTTGGCAGGACCCTCATTGGTCAGAGTTCACCGGAAGTGGGCCGACAGCTGCAAGATTCATTGCATGAATCTCTGGGTACAATCGAGCAGGTTGTGGAGGCGCCAACACGCTTTTTTAGCCTCAGCCGGATTACCGATGCGGGGCTGGATTTTATTTTTGGTTCGATTGTCAATGCTGCAATGGCAGTTTGCGGTGTTTATGCAATGCTTTGGTTCGTTATGTTTGTAAAGTCAAAAATGGTTTGGTCACAGTGACCGGACCATTTTTTTATTTCTTTTCTGTTACATACAGACTTTTTTTGTTCTTGTCCGTCTAAATAGTGGGTGAGGCAAGAAAGGGGGGATGTCGGTGGACGCAGATTTGGTAACTCGAGCCCTCTCGGGAGAAAAAGCAGCTTTTGCTGAAATAGTAGGGCAATATCAGAATAAAGTTTTTAGCGTTGCCAAAGGGGTTCTCGGGTCCCGGGAAGATGCACTGGATGTGGCTCAGGAAACATTTTTGCGGGCATATCGCAAATTGCCGACCTTGCGGGGAGAAAA
Organism: Bacillota bacterium; assembly: GCA_009711825.1. Taxonomy (NCBI): domain Bacteria; kingdom Bacillati; phylum Bacillota; species Bacillota bacterium. Next base: position 173,935 of record VEMY01000001.1, read on the forward strand.
TCTCTCAGCCTGGTTGTGCAGGATTGCCACCAACATTGCCCTGGATTTGCTGCGAAAACAAAAGAATCAGGTTCTTTGGGAAGAGTTTGATTTTCAGCCGGCGCCGGCCACCGAGAATCCAGATGCGGTCTTGTTAGCTTCAGAACAGAGTACAGCTCTTTCCCGTGCGGTGGAAAGTTTGCCCCCCGCTTACCGCAGTATGATAGTGCTTCGGCATGTAGCAGAGTTGTCATACCAGGAGATTGCCGACCAACTGGAGTTGCCGCTGTCGCAAGTGAAAAACAGGTTGTTACGGGCAAGACGTAGTTGCGGGAACAATTGGCCGAAAACTACCGGGAGGTGTAGCAATGGAATGCAGGGATTATCAAGTTCTGATTGAGTTAGAACTGGATCAGGAGTTAACTGCAGCGGAAGCAGGGAAGCTGGCTGCCCATTTGGAGACATGCGCCGATTGCCGCGCCTTTAGCAAGCAACAGCGGTTGTTGTTTAGCCAACTGGATGTCGCGCTTATCTCCACATCTGGCCCCGATTTAGTCAGGGCAGTGATGAGTGGAGTCGAACAACGAAATCGCCGCTTGGCTGCTTTTTGGGGAACCGCCTCGGTCGCTGCGGCATTTGTGGCTGGAATCCTGGGAGGACTTGCGCTGGTCTGGTTTGGCCGCTGGTTGTTGGAATTTGACTTCAGCCTTGGCGGTGATGGCTGGCTGCAGAGCCTGCTTTATACAACCACTAGTGTCATGGGAAGCCTGCTGCGAACTATTGTTGCACTTACACGGGCCGCTCCTCCGGCTTTATGGTGGACGGCCGCGGCAATGCTGTTATTCTGTCAAATTATCTTAGTATATATTTTCAGAATGCCCCAGATGAAAGTGAGGAAATCTTGATGAAAAAAATATTGCTGCTCTGTTTGCTGAGCTTAGTGCTCTTGGCCCAGGTGGCTTTGCTTCGGGAGATATTGTCCGCACTTCCGGTGATATAACAATCGCGGAAGATGAACGGGTGATGGGCAACGTCGTCACCGTTAACGGTGATATCCACGTGTACGGAGAAGTTAACGGCGATGTGGTTTCAGTCCTCGGCAGAGTAACCGTGTATGAGACCGGCTCGGTTCTTGGGAATGCCGTAGCTGTTGCCGGCGGTCTCGATGTGCAACCCGGCGGCCAGGTCGTTGGCGACCAGGTTTCGGTCGCCGCCGGTGGATTTAGTCTTTCCTGGAATATTTTCGAGCGTATATTCCAGCCCAGGTTTAATCTCGGTTGGCAGGTATTCTTGCTGGTTGTCAATCTTACCTTTGCAATACTTGCCTATGCAATTGTGCCCCAGCGCGTGCAAAAGGTGAAAGTGCATCTACAGCAGCGACCGGCGGCTAATGCCCTCTGGGGCTTGCTTATTATCCCGGTAGCAATGGTGCTGTCTCTGCTGTTGCTGATTACAATTATTGGCGGACCGGCGATTGTGCTCATGACCTGGTTTGCCTGGTTGCTGGGATACACTGCTCTCGCCCTTTTAATTGGTGAGGCAATCCTTGCCCGCAGGGAAATTGAACCCTTTGCCGTTGTTACTCTGGGTGTCCTGGTTTTAAGAGGCATCACTGCCCTGCCGGTTATCGGCTGGCTGGCGTACATCGGGATTGCCTTGGTAACGGTTGGTGCGGGTGTGACGAGTAAATTTGGCGCCAATGGAGGTGTAGCAGAATGAATTTTCTCCGTGGATGGGGAGGCGTAGTTATAATCACCTTAATGGTGACGGCTTTATTGGCCGGTTGTGTAAGCGCGGTTTTCTTTGGTGTAACTTCATTTTTCCAGAGATTTGAGTTTAACATCGATAATGCCCAGCGCCAGGGAACGTGGGAGCAGACGTTTGCTGTTGTTCCCGAGGTGGCCGTTGAAACAGCCAATGGCGGAATATCCGTGCAGACCTGGGAGCTGGAGCAGGTCGAGGTAGTTGCCACTTATCGCTACAAAGATGAGGAATTTAAGTTTGAACCGATTATCGAAGAAACGGAGGCCGGTTTGCGACTCTCCTATACCCGGAACGGCGATCCCAGGGCAGTGAGTTTTGCGCTCAAGGTGCCTGAGGACACTCGTCTGGACCTCTCCAGCGGCAATGGTTCCATTGATATTTCCGGACCGGGGAGTGCCCCGCTTGATCTCTATACTGGTAATGGCAGCATCCAGCTGGCTGATTGGGAGGGGGATGTTGTGGAAAGGACTGGCAACGGCAGCATCGAGCTCAACCTGGACTTGCTGAGCGTCGGTGACTATGACTTGAACAGCGGCAACGGCAAAATTGTGCTCTCGGTGCACCCCGACTCCCAGCTTACTGTTGAGGCCAGTACAGGTAATGGCCGCTTTGACCAGCAATTGCCTGGTCTCTGGGAGATTCGCGCCCAGGGCAAGCGCTTCGAGGGGACTTATAACGGCGGCGGGGCGCAATTGAAACTGCAAAGTGGCAATGGCAACATTATTATCCAGGAACGTTAAAACCCGGCTGCGGCCGGGTTTTTTCCATGGCGGTGGATATGATAAAATAAAGAAAAATTGAGGGAGGCAGATTATGACAGTAACTAAGCTGGCCCCAGGAATCTGGTCTGTTGGCGTTGTTGATTGGGATATTCGCTATTTTCACGGCCCCACCTATTCTACCCATCGGGGGACCTCCTATAATGCCTTTCTGATTGTTGATGAGAAGGTGGCCTTAATCGATACTGTTTATGGGCCGTTTCGCGCCGAGTTGTTGGACAATATCCAGGAGATTATTGACCCGGCAAAAATTGACGTGCTGGTGGTAAACCACTTAGAGCCAGACCACACCGGCGCGGTGCCGACGGTCATGGAGAAGTGTCCCAATGCCAAGGTGATATGTAGCGGTAAGGGTAAGGAGGGCTTAATCGCCCATTACAAAGAAGATTGGGATTATCAGGTGGTTAAGACCGGTGATACAATTGGTCTCGGTAAGTACACGTTACAATTTGTGGAAGCGCCGATGCTGCATTGGCCCGACAGCATGTTTACATACATTCCCGAGCTGGCGCTGTTAATGCCCAACGATGCCTTCGGACAGCATTTTGCTTCCAACAAGCTCTTTGATGATGAAAACGATATTGAACTGGTGATGGCGGAAGCCGCCAAATATTACGCTAACATTCTCAGCCCGTTTAGTAGGCTGGTCGTTAAGAAACTAGAAGAGCTACAAAAGTTGGGCCTGGAAATCAAGATGATTGCGCCGAGCCACGGCATCATTTGGCGCAGCGAACCGGAGCGGATTGTAGAGGCGTATCGGCGCTGGGCTTCAGGTGAGACCGAGGAGCGGGTAGTTGTCGCTTACGATACCATGTGGGGCAGCACCGAGAAGCTGGCCCGGGCAATAGTTGAAGGACTGACCGCCGAAGGGGTAGCCACACGGATGTTTAAGATCTCCGTCAGCGATCGCAATGATATCATGGCAGAACTCCTCAACGCCAGGGGAGTAATAATCGGCTCGTCCACCATCAACAATGATTTGATACCGGTGGTCGCTCCAGTTTTAGAGGAGATTCGCGGCTTGAAGCCGATTAATAAGCTTGGGGCCGCCTTTGGCGCCTATGGTTGGCGCGGCGGTGCCGTAAAGTCAATCGAGAAATTTCTCTCCGAGGGCGGGGTTAAGCTGGCCAGTGATGCGTTCACTATTCAATGGGTGCCGGAGGATGAGGAGCTGGAGGCCTGTCGCACCTGGGCGGCAGATTTTGCCCGGAAAATAAAGGAACAGCCAATCGATAGCTAAATTATAAAAGCTTAGGCTCCCAACTGGGAGCCTAAATTTTTTCCCGTTCCAGGGGCAGACTCATGCAGCGGGGGCCGCCTCGGCCCCGCACCAGTTCCGAGCCCTCCACTTCGATGGTCTCGATACCGGCTGTGCGTAGGGTTTTATTGGTCAGCTTGTTCCGGTTATAGACCACCACTTTGCCCGGCGCGACCGCCACGGTGTTTGTGGAATCGTTCCACTGCTCCCGTGAGGCCTGATGCAGGCTGGGTCCGCCGGACATAATAATGTGCACCGGCCGTTTGAGCGCATCCGAGAGGCCATCGGTAAGGTGGCCCAACTGCTCGGCGTGGACCCGGCCGCCCCGGCCCCTGGACAGGCGGTAAAGGTAGACCGAATCCTGAATTCCTGGATAGAGCAGGAATTTATCATGGTCAACCATGGTGAAAACTGTATCCAGGTGCATGTAGGCACGTTTGATCGGGATTTGCATCACCAAGATTTGCTCGACTGTTTCCAGGTCGATAAGCAGGCGCTGGGCCAGGGTTTCAATTGCCTGTTCAGTAGTACGTTCACTAAGGCCGACCAAAAGGGTTTGCTCGTTGAGGACCAGCACATCGCCGCCTTCCAGCCCCTTGGGCATTGGTTCGGTATCTAAAATCTCAACATCGGCAAAGAGCGGGTGGTGATGAATTGCCGCCTGCAAAAACAGAGGCTCCCGCATACGTGCTTCACTGAACATCGAACTCATCAGCATATTGCCGCCCACCATAACTCCGTGGTCACGCATAAAATACATGCTGGGCAGAGGTGGTAGGTAGAAGGGGAAGCCCACCGGGGTGAGATCGCTGAGAGTCAGATGATCTTTCAAATCCCGGACCAATTTTTTGTGCAGTCCTGCGGTCAGCAGCTCAGTAGTTTCCTTGTCGGGCAGATCCAGCATATATTCCAATACCGCCCGGTTGCTATCCGGATCGGCGATATTGCTCAGCTCCAGATGCTCATTGATCAGGTTTTTCTTAACGGACTTGTCGGCCATTATGTCCGTCACAAGATCTTGGATGTAATAAACTTCTGCTCCTGCCTGGCGCAGCGCTTCCGCAAATTCGTCATGTTCTACCCGGGCACGTTCCAGCCAGGGAATTTCATCAAACAGCATATCTTGCATGTAAGCAGGCAACAAGTGTTCCAGTTCAAATCCGGGCCGGTAGACCAGAACTTTTTTCAGCTTGCCTATTTCCGAAGTTACGTGCACGAAGAAATCCTCCCTCTTTAGGTTAATCCTAGTATACCCAAACGGGACCCTTTCGTTGCTTATATACGTTAAGCCACAAAAACCCGGCCTGAGACTAGGCCGGGTGATTAGTACTTGCCGCTGGCAGGGTAATGTGGAATAAAGCTCCGCCCTCCTCAGATTCTTTAGCTTGGATGCTGCCACCATGGGCGGTGATGAGGGCGCGGGCAATGGCCAGCCCCAAGCCGCTTCCTTGGTTATCGCGTCGGAAAAAGGGCTTAAATATATGCTCCCAATCTTCCGGGGCAATTCCAGGACCATTGTCGGCAATATCCAGAAAATGCGCTCCACCTTTAGATGTTAAAGTGACAGAAAGTTTGCTGCCGTGGTCTGTGTGACGTATACAATTGTCTATTAAATTTATCAGGACCTGTTGTAAACGTTCCCTTTCACCTTGAATCAATATCGGCTTATCAGGTAAATCCATAACTACCTGGGTCTCATGCGCAGTTAGCTGGGGCTCCATGGCCGCCAGGCTGAGATTTACCACTTCTCTGAGGTCAATTTCTTGCATTTCCAGCGGTGTTTCTCTGCCTTCCAGCGCCGAGAGATCCAGCAAGTCGGTTACCAGTGCGCTGAGACGGCGGATCTCGGCGAGGGTGAGTTCCAGATAACTTCGCTGCTTTGCCGGGGGAATTTTGCCATCCAATACACCCTGGACAAACCCACGAATGGAGGTCATAGGCGTTCGTAATTCGTGGGACACTGAGGCAATAAAATCACGGCGCATGGTTTCCAATTGCTTCAATTGGGCCGCCATCTGGTTGAAGCTTGCGGCCACAGCCCGTATCTCTGCGGCGCCTCTGATCGGGACGGTTTGGGTAAAGTCGCCTTCTGCCATGGCAACCGAGGCCTTGCTCAATTTGGAGAGCGGACGGCTGATACTTCTGCTGACAAAGAGGGCAATTAACGCAGCAATCAATAGGGAAAGCGCCGCTGCTGGCCAGAATAAGCGGTATATCGAGCCAAGTGTGGCCTGGACATTGGAAACGGGAGTGAGCAATAACACTGCGCCGCTTAGTTGTTGATTAGAATAAAATGGTACTCCCACCAGCAGCATGGTCGAGTCCAAATCGGCGACATCAATTATTTCACTTACTTCCTGGCCGTCGTAAAGTTGCTCTGGGAGGTTAAATTGCAGCCTCCGGTGGTTCATCAGGCCCCTGCTGTCCATTATTACCTGGCCGGAGATGTTGACAATCCAGATGCGTGCGCCCACAGCCTGATCTACTGTCTGCAGTGATCCGCGCAATTGCATTCGGGCGCCGGCATCGGGAACGGCTTCAGCAATCGAACGGCCGATTTCCGTCAGGCGCTGCTCTTGTTCGTCGTAAACAAAGGTAGCAAGTAGCCAGGACAGGGAGAGCCCTAGGACCAGTAATACTGCAAAGACAACAGCCAAGTAGGATAAGAGCAGGTGCTGAAACAGTCGCAATTTCATGTTGAGCTTCTTTCCCGGGTCACAAACTTGTAGCCGACACTCCAAACAGTTTGTAAATCCCAGTGCTTCCGGGGGCAGTTCAGCTTGCTGCGCAACCGCTTGATGTGAACGTCAACTGTGCGGGTATCACCGGCGTAATCATAACCCCAGATCTGGTCCAGCAGTTGTTGTCTGGTAAAAACCCGATTGGGCGTTGCAGCCAGGACATGCAGTAATTCCAGTTCCTTGGGGGTAAGGTTCACTTCTTCTCCTGCCAGGCTTACTTGATAGCGTTCGAGATCAATTCTAAGATCTTCCAGCTCAATTTGCAAAGCAGGCTGCACTCTGCGTAGAATTGCCCGCACCCTGGCCAGTAACTCCTGAGGATCAAAGGGCTTAACAATATAATCATCCGCCCCGAGATTTAAACCATGTACTTTGTCGTAGGTTTCTCCCCGGGCAGTGAGCATAATTACCGGGAGTTTAGACTGCGACCGAATCTCTCCGAGGATTTGCCAGCCGCTTTGCCCGGGCAGGGCCACATCTAAAAGTACCAAAGAAGGGTTGAGCTTGCGAATCGCCTTTAAAGCCGAATTGCCGTCGTGGATTGTCGCAATATCCCATCCTTCGGGCTCCAGGTAGATACGAAGGGCTTCGCAGATATTAGGGTCATCATCGACGATTAGGATCAGGCTTTTCGCCATATTCGCCCTCCTTTACAAATTAGCAATCTTTGTTAGTATAATATCAGATAATCAGTTCAACAAAAAGTTGCTTGAGCGCTGGGCAGTGAAAAACCCTGCGCGCCTGCGCAGGGTTTGAGCATGGGATTATCACTCGTCTGAATTAAAGGGACACTCATCGCAGCCGTCCTGAAGACGCAAACGCATATGTTGGCCCCGGTTTTCCCGGCGCTGCTGCATCAGCTGTTCCCGTGCCTCTTCTCCCAGGAAGCAGTCGCCCTCTTCCCGGAATTTTCGCATTTCCTCTTTCCGGGTTTCCCAGCGTTCCTCCATTTGCTCCTGCATCTCTTCATAGGTAATGTCTTGGCCATTTGCCCGGATGCGTACTTGTAATTCCCTGGCTTGCTCCATAATCTCCAGAGCTTGCTCCGCATCCAGCCCCATATCCCGCGCAGCCTGAGTAATCAGTTCCTGTCGCTCCGACTGTTCGGTCTCGCCAGCCAGTGCAAAACCAACGGGGATAGCCAGCAGGGCAACTAGTATTAAGGGTAACACCAGCCTTTTCATTGTTTCACCTCCTCGTATAATATGTTTAGAAAGCATATTTCTCTAAATTCCCAGTAATTTTCTTCCACTTTCCCCCTTGCTTTCCGAGGGGGAAATCTTATTAAGGGGTTGGATTTTTCGGGATGTTCCCAGACAATAGACTTAGGAATATTTGGGTTACTGCTGACGCCTCCTGTAGCAAGACTACTCTCCTTAGTCTGCAGCCCCAGTCCTCGTTTGAACTTCTAACCCGTAGGCTAATTTAAGTATAGTCAGGGTCTTCGGCCGTTTTATGTCGAACTTGTGAACAAACTGTTAACAACCAACACGGTCTGCTATAATTGCTTTAAAAGAGTTTTAAAATAAGTAGTCTTCAAGAGTTATTTCGCTTATAATATGGTTAGACTGGAAGCTGGAGGAATTAATTGTGAGCAAACTCTTATTTATAATCTCCGGTCCCTCGGGGGCAGGCAAGAATACTGTCATGACCTATATCCGCAAGGAATTTCCACAGATTTCCAAGGCGGTTACATACACAACCCGGGCCCCGCGCCCCCATGAACGGGATGGCGTTGATTATCGATTTGTTTCCGAAGCAGACTTTTTCCAGAAAGTCCGCGAGGGAAAAATTCTCGAATATGAACAAGTCTACAATGATTACTATTATGGTTCTCCAGCAGACATTTTCGATTATGCCGACAATATTATCATGGAGATGGACTGGAAGGGGCATCGCACATATCGGGCTCAATATACTGACGTGGCTATCGTGTCAATATTTTTGGTTCCTCCTTCTTTGAGTGAGATCAAAAATCGCATCCTTAAACGTTCTCGGGTTGAAAACTTGAACTCCCGGCTGGCAAATGCTTTAGAACAACTCAGTCATGCTGATGAGTATTCGTATATTGTTATTAATGAACATAAAAGGGCAATGCTCACAACTATAGAGGCGATTGTTCGCACCGAATTGCTGCGGAGCGGGCGTGAGCGCAACCTGGAATTTATTCGTTCAGTTATTCAACAAGGTAAAGATGCAAACAGTTAAAGCTCCGGTGTGCCGGAGTTTTTCCCGTTAATCGTTCGGAAAGTAAAGTCCGGACAAGGAGATTACACTTTGATGGCGAAAGAGTAAATATGGAGGTGCGAATTTTGGCCAAAAAAACTAAATCGCGCAAGAACTCCAAAGGTAACATGGAAAATTCTACAGTGGCAGCTAAAGCTCAACTTAAGCGACGGATTTGGGTGCTTGCCACGTTCACGTTTTTACCTGTAGTCTTGGTCTATGGGATAGGATTTCTCTGGTTGGTGGGTTATGATCTCCGCTTGCTTTGGTATGCCATATGCCTGGCCTTAGTGATGAATGGTTTGATCGGTGAGAAAAAACTTCGGGTTAGTTGGGGTGAACTAATCCACGCTTACTTGAATTATCTTGTGCTGCTGGTAATCGGTGTGCTTGTTGCTCTAGGCACCTTCAATTGGTGGTTGCTCGCGCAACTTGTGCTCATTTTTACAGTATTGTTCCTGGTACTTGTTGCTGGCATTTGGTTGCGCAAGTGGTTATTTAAATAATCGAATCAGGGAGGGATTAATGAACAACCCGGGAGTTTAGCTGCTGTGAACTAACTGGAACATAAAACAAAACAAGGAGCTGACCAAGTGTTGAAAACCAGTGAACTGTTGGCATTAAGCGATCAGTACAGCGCACCCAACTACCTGCCCCTGCCGATAGTAATCGCCAAGGCAGAGGGGGTTTGGGTGGAAGACCCCGAAGGCAACCGTTACATGGATATGCTGAGTTCGTATTCCGCTCTTAACCAGGGCCACCGTCACCCCAAAATTATTAACGCCGTAAAAGATCAATTGGACAAAGTAACTCTTACCTCCAGGGCTTTTCACAATGATAAACTGGGTCCTTTCTGTAAACGGGTTTCTGAACTGACAGGAATGGAAAAGGTGCTGGTCATGAATACCGGCGCGGAAGCAGTGGAAACTGCAATTAAAGGCGCTCGCCGCTGGGCGTACCAAGTGAAAAATGTGCCGGAAAACCAGGCTGAAATTATTGTCTGTGAGGGTAACTTCCATGGCCGCACTACTACTGTTATATCCTTCTCATCCACACCCTCTTATTCTGAAGGCTTTGGTCCCCTGACCCCCGGCTTTAAAATAATCCCCTATGGTGATATTGATGCCTTGAAGGCCGCAATCACTCCTAACACCGCTGCTCTGCTGATTGAGCCCATTCAGGGCGAGGCAGGCGTAGTAGTGCCGCCGGAAGGCTACCTCCGTCAGGCGGCCGATGTCTGTAAAGAAAATAATGTCTTGTTCATGGCCGACGAAATTCAGACCGGCTTTGGGCGCACAGGCAAAACTTTCGCCTGTGAGTGGGAAAACGTCCAGCCCGATATGTACATCATGGGCAAGGCAATGGGTGGTGGCGTGATTCCTGTATCCGCCGTTGCTGGCAACAGCGAGATAATGGATCTCTTTAACCCGGGCTCCCATGGCTCCACCTTTGGCGGTAACCCTCTGGGCTGCGCCTGCGCCATGGCTGCCATCGATGTAATAAAAGAAGAAAAGCTTGTCGAGCGTTCCCAGGAGCTTGGCCAGTATCTGCAGCAGGAACTGGCCAAAATCGACAATCCTAAGATTGTCGAAATCCGTGGCAAGGGTCTGTTTATCGGGGTAGAGTTGAACACCAGCGCACGCCCTTACTGCGAGCAGTTAAAAGATGAGGGTGTACTGTGCAAGGAGACCCACGATAATGTTATCCGCTTTGCACCGCCGCTGGTTATCTCTAAGGAGGAACTGGACTGGGCACTCGAGCGGGTGCGCAAAGTATTAAGCTAATCTACAGGGCCCTTTCGGGCCCTGTTTTTATAGCACAGATTCAGTGTATACTATATCTGGGAGTGATTATAATGAAAGTTTACGTAACGAGAAAACTTGCGGGCGGGCTTACAGAATTAAGCAAGCGCTATCAAGTTGATGTCAATCCCCATGACCGTCCCTGCACCAGGGACGAATTATTAGCGGTGGTCAAAGAGTATGATGCCGTAATCTGTCTGCTGAATGATCGCATCGACCGCGAACTCTTAGAAGTTGCCCGCGGGGTAAAGATATTTGCCAATTATGCAGTTGGCTATGATAATATTGATGTGCAGGCTGCCCGTGAATTTGGTATTGCGGTAAGTAATACACCGGGAGTGTTGACCGAAGCTACTGCTGATTTGGCCTGGGCGCTCCTTCTAGCTGCTGCGCGGCATGTAGTTCCCGCCCACAGTTTCACATCCAAAGGCAAGTTTACCGGATGGCATCCCACAATGTATATGGGACGGGATTTTTCCGGCGCCACTTTGGGGATTGTCGGCGCCGGCCGTATCGGCCAGGCCACGGCCAGGCGGGGTGTCGGATTTGGTATGAATGTTGTCTACTACAATCGTTCGCCCAAGCCGGACTTTGAGAAGCAAACCAGTGCCCGGCGACTCGACTTGGAACAGTTGCTCAAGGAGAGCGATTTTGTTTCTCTGCATCTGCCCCTGACCAGTGACACCAGGCATTTGCTGGACGAGCGGCGATTGGGACTCTTAAAGCCAACAGCTATACTGGTAAACACTGCCCGGGGTCCGGTTGTGGATGAAGCGGCGCTAGCGAAAATTCTTAAAAACAAGGAAATTTTTGCAGCGGGACTGGATGTATTCGAACGGGAGCCGGAAATCCATCCTGATTTGATTGGTTTGGAAAATGTAGTTATGCTCCCGCATCTTGGAAGCGCCTCGTGGAATACCAGAATTAAGATGGCAGAAATGGCTGCCGCCAATGTCCAGTCGGTTCTTTCTGGAAAGCCGCCTGTCAATCCGGTAGAATAGGACAAATGTGCAGCTGCCCGCGGCCATTTTCGGTGACAGGACTCCGGTGTTGATGCATATCCTGAAGTGCACGCATCATTAACCGGGGGGGATTGCTCTGTGAAAAGAAATGTTGTCAGAACAAAGCCTGTCAAAGCGTCTCGGGCCATGGCCAAGGCACGGCAAGCCAAGAAACGCAAGTAAAGTATTTTATTGAAAGCCCGTGGGGGCTTTCAATTCATTTATAAGCTAAACCAGGTATTCTAACTTTGCCTCCGGCAGCAAACGGGCCACTTCTGTGGCAAAAAAATCCCGGGCAACGCTGTATACATCTTTAGGGTAAACATACTTTCCGTAACCAAACTGACCGTATTTAAACGTACGGTCCTCTTTTTCCATCGGCAAGGTGGAGTCGGGGAAAATGTCCATGATGTTGTTTTTTGCCCGTTGGGTAAACCGATGTAGTATGATCTCTATGGTCAAATCGTGTTGGTCCCTGAGGCGCATGGCCAGCTCTTGGAGCAATTGCAGATACTCGCCCTGCCAGCCCGGGGTCAGCACCACCGGTGCGATGATGACGCCCAGGGGGTAGCCGGCTTCAGCAACCTGGGCTAGGGCATTTAGTCTGCTGCCGAGATCAGGTGTGCCGTGTTCCCAGGCCTGAATAACCTTGTGGCTGTTAAGACTGAACCGGAATCTGGTGCGGTTGTTATGTTTAAGGCTGAGCAGGCTTTCCACCTGAGTAAATTTAGTCACAAACCGGAAGCGGGCGTCTGTTCGGTCGGCAAAGAACTGGATTGCCCTGGCCAGTAAGCCAGTGAAGGGTTCCAGAGGAATTGGGTCGGAAGTAGCGGCGCCTTCAAACACAGTTACTTCCGGCTGACGCTCAACTATGTACTGTTCCGCCCGGGACAGTATTTCGTCGATATTTGCATAGGCCCGCAAATACGGCTTTTTCCCCAGGCTGGTGTGCAGATAACAGTATTCACACTTCCCCGGGCAACTGCTGACCAGGGGCAATTGGTAATGGGCCGAGGGCTTACAGGTCTCAAAGGTTTTAGTGTTGCGCATCCGAACGGCCAGGACATTTTTCGCTTCCGACCAGGCCTTAGCTGCAGGGCTGTCGGGAATGCCGCTAATTCGATTGCCCTTGCCCATGATTTCCACCGGGATTTTTAAGGCGGTAAACTTGTCATACATCCGACGCCCGTACTCATAATCCAATGCTTTTTCTTCAAACAATACCCGTTTTGGCTGCCACACTTATATCACCTCAATTATAACGCTAGACATAGTTTATCCTGCCTGCAGGAATCTATTGACAAAAGGACTATGTGTTGATAACATATAGTATAGATATCTGTAAATAACAGATAGTGGGGGGTGGAGATATGTGTGGTTCCAAAAAAGGTTGTTGCCAAGATAATTCCGAGAAAAAGACTGTGTGCCAATGTGGGGGCTCTTGCCAAGAAGAAAAGCCCGGCACTGACAAAGAATAAATTTGCTCCCGTATTGCGGGAGTTTTTTGTTGCACAAATTTTTTAGCAAAAATAAAGGAATAAGCCTGTACAGTGGCAAATACATAAAAGTGGAACCCGTAAAGAGAGGGAGTGGGAAAAATGCGGGACGGTAAGACTGTATGGCTGATTGATGCCGCGTACCTGTTCAATGCCCAGGAATCTGTCAGTCCCGATTATAATTTTGATTACCGGAAGCTGCGCGATAGATTGGAGCAGGACGGTTCTATTGATCGTGCCTATTACCTGAATAGCACTCCCAACCCGCCAACCGATGCCCAGAGCAGTTTTCATTCCTGGCTGCAAACTTCTCGCCCCGACGGCCCTCAGTTCCGGGTTCACCTTTATCAGCTAAAGGGCAGGGATTATGACTGTCCCCACTGTCACCGTAAGTTCAGCCTTCAGGTGCAAAAGGGTGTGGATGTGGGGCTGGCAACACTGATTGTGCGGTTGGCAAAGTATAATTATGATAACCTCATCCTCTCTTCGGGAGACGGTGACCTGAAGGATGCCATCGTCCATGCCAAGGAGCATTGCAACAAACGGTTTGAACTCTGCGTGTTTCGCTGGGGAGTGTCCCCCGAGCTGCAGTCCTATGCTGACAAAGTTCACTGGATTGATGATTTTGCCACAGAAGTGAAAAAATAAACAATAATCTCCCCTTACAACCTGAAGCGGGGGTGCTTTGAATGGCCTTAAATTGGATGAAAGTGGATAAAGTTTCTTTTAACAGTCTCCTGTTGCTTGAGCGTGTGCAGCTCACCTGGTTGCCTGGTTGGGTGGACGAAGAAAATCTTGCCACTGCCTTGCGCGCCAACCCAGCGGTGGAATGGTTTATGCGGCATAAGTGCCCTGAAATTTCGAGTTGGCTGGATAAAGTGCTTTCCCTGCCAACGGAGGCCCCAGTTCGGGAGGCTGAGTTGGCAGTGCTCAGCCAGCTGGAAGATTTGTTGGTTTACGCGCTGGATCCGGATATCTACGACGCCCAGCCATTCCTGAATTGGGACAACCGAGAGTTGACCGAGCTAGTTGATTTCGCTGGCAAGACCGTTATCGATGTTGGCGCCGGCACCGGACGCCTCACTTTGGTTGCCTTGGAGCATGGCGCTACTGTATATGCCGTGGAGCCAGTGGCCAATCTACGCGCGTTTTTGTTGCAAAAGACTAGGCGCCAGACCTTGGACAAACGGTTATTCGTTGTTGATGGTCTGATTACGCGGATCCCCTTCGCAGATAAGTTTGCGGACGTTGTTATGGGTGGGCATGTGTTTGGCGATGCCCCTGATGAGGAGTACGCTGAGTTGCTGCGGGTTGTACGTCCAGGCGGCATGATTGTGCTTTGTCCCGGAAATAACGACAAAGACAACGCTGCCCATAAGTTTCTGGTGGAGACTGGGTTTCAGTGGTCCCGGTTTGAGCAGCCCAGGGACGGAATAAAGCGCAAATACTGGAAAATTGTATAAAGAAAAGAGTCAGCTTCGGCTGACTCTTTATTCATCTGTTGCTGCTGTCCAGTTTTCAAACCGGATTAATGCAGCTTCGACAGCTGTGCTATTGACAGCGAACCTCTCGGCCACTTCATCACTTATGGAAGCGGTATTTGTCTGATTGCCCATGGTCGCTGTATACTCCTGATGCAAATCATGCCATGTTTTTACAATTGCAGCCTCAGTTTGCGAAAGTTGTTGCGCCCAATCGATATTGCCAGAGTTCCAGCTAAATTCACCGGGTTCGGTTTCCCAGTGAGCGGCCCGGTTCCAGTAGCCGCTAGGACCATATTCTGCAAAACCGAACGGCGCCTCCAGTTCGTAAAACTCAGGGTAATCGTAGAAATAAAATCGCGCTGCATGTTGCGCTGCTTCAGCCTGTTGGGTGAGCCCTGACGCCACTGCCAGTAATCGGTCCTGATCAGCGGGCTCATTGACGACTATGTGATAGGTGAACAATCTAAGTTCGCCGGTTGAGTGGTCGTCTATTTGAATAACATGATGGTCAATGGCCTGGCCTGTCTGGTTGCGCCAATTGATGATTCCAGTTGTGAAGGCGATCAATGACATTGACAATAACATCACCGTCAGCAGGCGGGCGCTTGTGCGTCGGGTAAAAATCAAAACGAGAATGCTGCCAACAAAACCGGCAGCTCCCAACCAGTTGGCTGTCCGGGCTGCGGTCAGACTGGTATCAAAACCAATAAGCAGCAGGGCGAAGCAGATAGCGATAATATAGAGTTTAAGACGTGATATGCGCATGGTTTTCCTCATCACTCCCCCCAGGAAAGCCAGCCCCAGCAAAGTAATCATCGGCGGCACCTCCTGCATTTGCCGTTATTATGCACAGGAGTTTGCCAAATATTAAACCGCCAGGCAAGCCTGGCGGCAAAAGTATTATTCTAGCGATTTGGTACCGGGGCGCCAGTTCCGTGCCCGGGTATAATAGAGTGTCATAGCTAAAGCTACAAGGAGCAGACCCACCGCAGCCCAGACCAGCAAGTGATACAGGGTCAGCTGGTCAGGGGAAATGAAGCTGAGCACTACGCTGGTGCTGTTCCAGAATAAATGCACGAGGATAGGCGCCCAGAGCGAACGAAACTGGAGGTAAATCACGCCCAGGTATATACCCAGAGGAAAGGCATAAATGAATTGGAACCAGTTTAGATGAATTGCGCCGAAAACCAGACCCTGAAGAATGAGGGCGGGCCACAGGGGTATAGCCCACTTTAATGCCTTAAAGATCAGGCCCCGGAAAAGCAATTCCTCAAATATCGGCACCACAATGCCCACAGTCAGTAATGTCAATATAAAACTGTCACTGGTAAGCAGCGCGTCCAAATCAGTCAGGTCAGTGGGCAGGATTTGTTCAATTTCCACCAGTGGTAAAATTCCGTTGAGCAAAAGGGCAATCCCCGCTCCCATTAATGCGGAAACGGCAACCCTGATTGCGGGCATTTTCTTCAGGCGGGTATATTTGTTGAGATTGACCCCCCTGATAATGAAAATTAGGTAATAGAGTATAATCGCTAAGACACTGGCAGCCAGCATCATTGGCATGAAGTTCTCGAAGAGGAACTCCATGGGGTGCATGGTTGTGCGTTCTCCGAACAACGAAAACATGTAAACCAAGATTAACCCGAGCCCGACGATTATGTTTGCCATCAGATAAATAAACAAATACATTGCAATCCAGCCAGCAGCAATAAAGATTTTTTTCATAACAGACCTCTCTTTGAAGTTCTGTTTATATTATAGGGGAAGTTCATTGATTTTAGAAGAGCGGGCGGCTGGTTAGCGCCAAGCACAGGTAGCAGGAATTTCCTCCGTAATGGAGAAAATTGTATATTGAGGTGATATATATGAAGAAAGAGTTAACTCCAGAGCAAGTCGAGCTTCTTACCAGTTGCTCTGTCAATGCGGTGTTGGCCACCGCTGATCGGGCTGGCAATCCCAATACAGCTCCGGTGCACCTTATGTGGGCGAAGGACATCAACACCATAATAGTGGCGCTGGCGACCAGGCATCAGAGCTCTGACAATCTCAAAACCCAAGGACGTTTTTCCCTTTCAGTTATGGAGGCTGATGATCAGGCATTTTCTGTTCAGGGTTACGGAAAACT
This sequence comes from Bacillota bacterium, assembly GCA_009711825.1. Classification (NCBI taxonomy): domain Bacteria; kingdom Bacillati; phylum Bacillota; species Bacillota bacterium. Next base: position 190,590 of record VEMY01000001.1, read on the forward strand.
GGTGCGCCAGCCCATGGATGCCAATCCCCACATGTCGATGTTTGAGTTGACAGTCCAGGTAGTAAAGCCAGATACCACCCCTACTGTCGCTGTGGTTAGCGGAGTGAGAACAAAAAAGCGCAGCGAAAAGACAGATACATTTTTCACCGCCTGTTTTCAGGAACTGAAAGCTTTTTAGTAAGTGCCTGAAACCCCTAACTGTTTACTCGGAATGGCAAAGGAGTTGAGTGCAGTGAGAACAGGTAAACTGCTGCTGGTGGTGTTGATAAGCGCAATGATTTTAGCCTTTGGATGCAATAATACCCACGAGCAAGGAAATGGCACCCCAGATAATGACGATGGCGACGATGACACAGATTTGCCATCCAAAGAACCCCCCGGGGATTTACCTTCAGTTGAGACTGGGGCTGTTGAACTGGCTTTTCTGCGCAATTATGATATCTGGCTGCTTGCCGACAACCGGGAGCAACAGCTGACAGACGAAGGGGACATATCGTTTATGCAATGGTCGCCCGACGGGCAGAAAATCCTATATTTCCGCGGCCATGGCACAACCGGCGATTTATGGGTAATGGACGCTGACGGCTCGAACCAGCAGCAGTTGGCCCAGGGCGTGTTTATGCAGTATCAGGTGACGCTTGCTCCGGGGTTGTGCTGGCATCCCTCGGGCGAGCGTGTCGCATTTTTGCAAGGTGATAGCCTTGTGATACAGGACTTAAACGGAGACCAAAAGACCCAGGTCGCTCTTAATTATGATTATTATGGCGGCCCTTGGTGGCATCCGGGCGGTGAAACGCTAATCGTATGGGGCGCCAACAGCGATTATACCGCCAATGCTTATTTCTATGGAGCTGATGGCACCCCCGGGGCTGTCCGGGAGCTGGTCTCAAGCCCCTTTTGGTCTGACGACGGATTATTCTTCGTTCAAGAGGTATTGGACCCGGTCTCCGGTTACCTGCAGGCACAGGGAGTGTACTCTGTCGATCCGCGGGGCGAAAATCAGCGGGCCGTATATGAGGGTAACCTCGCTTGGTCACCGCTTGTGGCTGTAGACCCCACGGGTCGGCGTCTGGCTGTTTCCGATGCAAGAAATGTTCATGTGCTGACGACCGACGGATTTACTGTCGAATTTAGTGTCGAGTCGGAAATTGTCAATACCCGCTCGGAATTTGCTCACCCTTTTTGGTTTGCCTTCGCTCCCCATGGGGATCGGCTGGCGGTGATGAATTATTATCTTGAAGTCGAGGGTGAACAGGGTGACGATGGCTACTGGCTGCTCCGGGTCTATGACATTGCTGACAACTATCGCGGCCTCGATGTTTGGCCCCGGGTTTATGAACTATATGGCGGTGCCGATCAACAACCGCCTGTGCCAATGCAGGGAATTCAGCCGTTTTTTTGGAGCGGCTGTGGTGAAAACTTATTGGTGCTTAGAAATGGTGAAAGCGAGTACGATTTATGGCTTGTAACAGACGTATTGACAGCTGCAGATTACGGGGAAGGTCCAGTGCTTGCTAATATTTCACAGTTCTTTATTCGGCCTTAGCTGATTTATCCAGCATTGGGTGGTTATACTAGCCCCGAAAGGGGTGACGGGGTGGAAGTACATTCAGAACTGGTTAACCTTGGCCCACAAGCAGTTAATGATTACGATTTATATGTAATTGCGGAGCTCAAGCTAAGATACGGCCGGAACAGCGGCAATATTACTATTTTGCCTCGGGCGCTGCTGGTCTGTGCTGGAGCTGATGTATTAGTGTTTGTTATAGATTCCATAACAAACCGTCAAACACAGGAAGGGGAAAAGGCTGTATAATAGCAGTGGGAAGTAAAAAAAATCACATACTATCGGATGACGAATACGGGAGAGACCCTCTGGGCGCCGAAGGAGCAAACCGGCAGCTGCCCGGCTGTCGGCACTAACTCTCAGGCAAAAGGACCGTATTCCGACGAAACTCTGGAAAGTCCCAACGGGACACCGACGGAGCAAATCCCTATGTTTAGGGGTTAATCTCTCAGGTCCATAGACAGAGGCAGCGGCAATTATGTCGCTGTTTTTTATATTGGGGGGGTAGTATGTTTATTGTTATAACAAATAATCCCTTGGTCGCCCAATGGTATAAAGATAGTGAAAGTGATAACTTTAGCATCCAATGGCAGCGTGACAGTTTGCTGTCGGTTTTGACTACAGCCAGAGATTTGATTCATCAAGGCTGGAAGCTGGTGAATCACCCGCTTGCTTCCAGTATTAAGCCCAATCAAACCCCGTTCAAAACGTTGCTTTTGGGTAAAACTAAACATACGCTTGATTATCAATCATTGCAGGCAATCGAAGACGCTTTTGGAGCTGTTGCCAAATCAGGGCCCTTTCCCGGGGCTAATGAAGATGTTTTGGCTGATCTACAGCTGCTAGATTTAGAGATATGCAAGAGTATTGAATTACCAAGCTGGGAGGAGTGAAGCATTATGGCCAATTACGATTTGATTATTATTGGTGGTGGTCCCGGAGGTTTGGCTGCCGGCATTTATGCCTCCAGGTCAAAGCTGAACACGCTAGTTATTGAAAAGGGAACACCAGGCGGGCAGGCAGCAACCACAGAAGAGATGGAGAACTATCCAGGGTTTTTTGATGGCACTTCCGGGCCCCAACTCACAGAAAAGATGCACCAGCATGCTAGCCACTTTGGTTGCCAGTTTGTCAAAGATGAAGTTACTGCGGTGGATTTTAGCGGTTATGAAAAGGTTATTACAACCAAAAAGGGGAGCTACACCGCCAAAGCAGTTATTCTTGCAACCGGCGCCGTGCCCCGGGAGCTGGGCCTTCCCGGCGAGCGCGAACTCCGTGGCAAAGGAGTCTCCTACTGTGCAACCTGCGACGCTGATTTTTATGAAGATCTTGACGTTGTTGTCGTCGGCAATGGTGACGCCGCGATTGAGGAGGCGATTTACCTCACCAAATTCGCCGAGAAGGTAAGCATAATTGTCGTTCATGATGAAGGTGTGCTGGACGCCACCAAGGTAATCCAGGAGCGGGCATTCAAGAATCCAAAAATTCACTTTGTCTGGAATTCGGTGCTGGAATCAATCAACGGAGACGGTATTGTCGAGTCTGTCAAGGTGAAGAATCTAAAAAATGGCGAGACATGGGACCTTGAAACAAACGGTGTGTTTATCTTCGTTGGCACTGTGCCAAAGACCGAGTTCTTGCAAGGCGTTGTTGACTTGGATGAGCGCGGGTATATCCCCGCCAATGAGCAGATGGAAACTTCCGTGGATGGAATTTATGCAGTCGGCGATGTGCGTCAGAAATATTTGCGTCAGGTCGTTACTGCAGCCGCCGACGGGGCTATTGCCGCTGTCGCTGCCGAAAAATATCTCCATGAGGAAGAGAATTTCCGCTCTGAAGTGCTGGAGCAGTCACGGCCAGTGGCGGTTATGTTCTGGAGTCCCTTCCATCAAGAGAGCATGGAGTTGGTGCCCAAGGTTGAGGCCGCGGTTACCCAAGCAGGAAACATTGGCCTTGTAAAGATAGATACTTATCGCAATCAACGGATTGCCCGTCGTTACGGGATAGAAGAAATACCGACGGTGGTTCTGTTTAAAGCCGGCGAACCGGCAGGCCGAGTCAACGGCGCCGACCTCACGGAACTGGCTGCATTGTTAACCCAATAGATTGGAGGTGAAAAAATGCTGGAGCTAAATAAAGAGAACTTTGAACAGGAAGTCTTGCAGGCCCAGGGTTTGGTGTTGGTGGACTTCTGGAGCCCCAAATGCGAACCGTGTATGGAACTGATGCCAGCCATAACAGAACTCTCGGAGCAATACAGCGCTGTTAAGTTTGGCAAAGTGAATATCATGGAGAATCGTCGTTTGGCAATTGGTCAGAAAGTGTTGGGCTTGCCCACCATCCTCATTTATAAAGACGGAGAAAAAGCGGCAGAGCTGAGCAAAGACTTTTCCGTCGAGGATGTGGAAGCAGAGTTAAAACGCTTACTGGGATAGAGACTGGGAGGTGAAAGTAATGAAACTGAAATTAGGGCGAATTAAGATCCGGGACATTCAGTTTGGGGCAAAATCCGGTATTGATGCAGGTGTGCTTACGATTAATCAGGAGGAAATGATTGGTCAGCTGGCTGATGAACGTTTGGAAAACATTCAGATTGAACTGGCTCACCCCGGTGAATCGATTCGGATTATGCCGGTCAAAGATGTTATTGAGCCGCGCCTGAAGGTTGAGGGAAGCGGTGGCGTTTTCCCCGGCTTTATGCACAAAGTGGATATGGTTGGCCAAGGCACAACAGTGGTCCTAGATGGCGCTGCTGTGGTTACCACCGGCAAGATTGTCGGTTTTCAGGAAGGGATAATCGATATGACCGGCCCCGGCGCCGCATATACGCCATTTTCAAAAACACATAACGTGGTAGTCAAGGCCGATGCGGTAGCTAACCTCAGCCAACACGAACATGAGGCAGCTATGCGCGCTTTGGGGCTGAAGGCCGCTACTTATCTGGCAGAGCTGGCCTGGGATATTGAGCCCGATAGCACTGAAGAATACGAGCATCTGAACTTCCGGGATAATCTGGAGAAGTTCAAGGGTTTGCCCCGGGTAGCGTATGTATATATGCTGCAAACCCAGGGTCTGCTCCACGACACTTATGTCTATGGCGTCGATGCCAAGCGGATTCTGCCAACCCTGATGTCTCCCACTGAAATAATGGATGGGGCAATTGTCAGCGGTAACTGCGTCAGCGCCTGTGACAAAAACACCACGTACCATCATCTCAACAACCCGGTGGTTCATGACTTGTTGGAACGCCATGGCAAGGACATAAATTTTGTCGGCATCATCATTACCAATGAAAACGTAACTTTGGCCGATAAAGAACGTTCCTCTAACTTCACCGCCAAGTTGGCGAGTATGTTGGGACTTGACGGCGCAATTATTTCTGAGGAAGGGTTCGGCAATCCCGATACAGATTTGATTATGAACTGCACCAAGCTGGAAAAGCAGGGGATTAAGACTGTCCTCATTACCGATGAGTATGCCGGTCGGGATGGAGCATCCCAATCCCTCGCCGATGCCGACCCGCTTGCCAATGCCGTTGTTACCGGCGGCAACGCCAATATGGTGGTAACACTGCCGAAGCTGGATAAGGTTATCGGCGACGACAGTCCGGCCGATGTCATCGCTGGCGGCTTTGACGGCAGTCTGGCGGATGACGGCACAATAACCGTGGAAATCCAGGCAATTATTGGCGCAACCAGCGAACTGGGCTTCAATAAATTATCGGCCCGCGAAATCTAGCGCAGAAATAAAACAAGGAGGTAAGGACATGAAGGATAAAAAATTTGTTATCCTCGGCGACCGTGACGGCATTCCCGGCCCGGCCATCGAGGAATGCATCAAGTCCTTCGGCGGTGAAGTAGTTTTCTCCACCACCGAGTGCTTTGTCTGAACTGCTGCAGGAGCAATGGACCTGGAGAACCAGGGTCGCATCAAAGAACTGGCGGAAAAATACGGTGCCGAAAACCTAGTTGTAATACTGGGTGGCGCGGAAGCTGAAGCTTCCGGTATGGCAGCCGAAACCGTTACCAGTGGCGACCCAACCTTCGCCGGTCCGTTGGCTGGAGTCCAGTTGGGACTCCCTGTTTATCATATTTTCGAGGAAGCTGTAAAAAGCCTGGTTGCTGAAGAAGTTTATGAAGATCAAATCAGCATGATGGAAATGGTGTTGGAAGTAGATGAGATTATCAAGGAAGTAGAGACATATCGCAACCAAAAATAGCCAGGGGGGAAGAAAATGAGCAAATTGCGTATCGTCCATTACCTCAACCAGTTCTTTGGTCAGGTTGGGGGCGAGGACAAAGCCGACACTCCTCCTTTTGTCAAGGAAGGGCCGGTCGGCCCCGGCACTGCCCTGCAGGCCGCCCTGGCCGATCAGGCAGAAATAGTAGCCACGGTGATTTGTGGCGACAGTTGGTTTAATGAGAATATTGAGGATGCCCAAAAGCAAGTCCTGTCAATGATTTGCGAGCAGAAGCCAGATCTGGTAATTGCCGGCCCCGCGTTTAACGCCGGGCGCTATGGTGTCGCTTGCGGCGCGGTCGCCCAGGTGGTTAATCAGGAGTTGGGAATTCCGGTGGTCTCAGGCATGTATCCCGAGAACCCGGGCGTGGAGATGTACCGTAAGTACGCCTGGATTGTTGAGACCGGTGACTCGGCTGCGGCCATGCGGAAGGCAGTTCCAGCAATTATCAATCTGGTTGGAAAGTTGATTGCCGGGGAGCAGCCCGAGAGCGGTTATATCAAGCGGGGTATCCGCCAGAACTACTTTGCCCAGGAGCGGGGTTCGAGGCGGGCAGTGGATATGCTGGTTGCAAAACTGAAGGGTGAGGGCTTTGAAACCGAATACCCAATGCCCAGTTTTGACCGGGTGGAACCCCAGCCCGCATTAAAAGACCTGGCTAAAGCCAAGATTGCGCTTGTAACTTCTGGTGGCATTGTTCCCAAGGGCAATCCGGATCACATTGAATCTTCCAGTGCTTCAAAATACGGCAAGTATGATATCGACGGCGTCAACGATTTGACCGCAGAAACATTTGCCACTGCCCACGGCGGCTATGACCCCGTATATGCAAACCAGGACGCTGATCGGGTCCTGCCGGTGGACGTCTTGCGGGAACTAGAAGCAGAAGGCAGAATTGGTTCTTTGCATCGGTACTTCTACTCCACCGTTGGCAACGGAACTGCAGTGGCCAGCGCCAAGAAGTTTGCGATTGAAATTGCAGCCGATCTGAAGCAGGATGGTGTTGATGCCGTGATACTAACCTCCACCTGAGGCACCTGTACTCGTTGCGGTGCAACGATGGTGAAGGAAATTGAACGCGCCGGCCTGCCGGTGGTGCATATGTGTACGGTTGTTCCGATTTCAATGACTGTGGGCGCCAACCGAATCCTGCCAACAGTGGCGATTCCCCATCCCCTAGGCGACCCGAATATGCCTGCCACCGACGAAAAGGATCTGCGTCGCAAGCTTGTCGAAAAGGCGCTTGCGGCTCTGACAACTGAAGTAGAAGGTCAAACGATATTTGAAGACTAATCCAGCTGCGGGGCGGCTCGGCCGCCCCCGGCATCCCGGGAGGTTTTGAAATGAATTATCCGGTTATTAAAGGCGCCAGTTATGCTCTTATCCATGCCGTTAATCTCTTAATCAACCAAGGCACAACCCAGACCCTGGAACGGGAAAAGGATCCCGACTCCGAATATCTAAAAAACCTGCCCCGGCATTTGCGCAGTTTTGAGCAAGTGGTGAACTATGCGCCAAGCCAGGCCTACATCGGCAACATGCGCCCGGACAATTTGCGAGATGTCGCCAAGCCCTGGTATGAGCATCCCGTCAATGGCAGCGCCCAGGGTCGGTACGGCGAGATAATGGCAGAAGATATTTTTTACGGCCTGCTCAAGTTGGCTGATGCTTTTGACCTGGTGATGCTGGAAACCGGCTTTACCGCCCGGGTCAAGAAGCAGATTGCGGCCCATCCTCTTTTTGGCGAGGATTCCCTGGCCGCCCTTAAGGAAGGCGAAAATGCCGACGATATCCGCAAACGGGTTGAGGAATATGGCGCTGAGGGGCTTTATTACGACGGTGAGCTGGTGGGTTGTGTAAAGCGTGCCCACGACCGGGACCCCAATCTCAATGCCCATATCATGTTGGAAAATCTGGTGGTTAAGGCATCGGGTATTCTTGCACTCAAGCATTTGCTGGATAAGACCGGTGTCGCTGCCAATGAGATTGATTATATCATTGAAGCCTCAGAGGAAGCATGCGGTGATATGAACCAGCGGGGCGGCGGGAACTTTGCCAAGGCCATCGGTGAAATTGCCGGTTGTTCCAATGCCACCGGCTGCGATGTCCGCGGTTTTTGCGCCGCGCCGGCTCATGCCCTGTTGACCGCTGCCGCACTGGTTCAGGCTGGAGTTTTTAAAAATGTGGCCGTGGTTGCCGGTGGCGCTACCGCTAAGCTGGGGATGAATGGAAAAGACCATGTGGCCAAAGACATGCCGGTGTTGGAGGATGTGTTGGGCGCCTTTGGCGTCCTGATCAGCGCCAATGACGGCGAGAGTCCGGTGTTCCGCACCGATGTTGTCGGCCGTCATAATATCGGCCGCGGTTCTTCGCCCCAGGCAGTAATTCAGGCCATAGTAACAGATCCATTGGACAAAGTGGATTTACGGATAACCGATGTTGACAAATATTCGGTGGAGATGCAAAACCCGGAAGTTACCGTTCCTGCCGGCGCCGGCGATGTGCCTGCCGCCAACTACAAAATGATTGGCGCCCTTGGCGTCAAGCGCGGGGATTTAGAGCGCAGCGCCCTGCCCGCCTTTGTTGAGCAGCACGGTATGCCCGGATTTGCCCCTACCCAGGGCCACATTCCCTCAGGGGTTCCCTTCGTTGGCCACGCCCGGGATATGATCCTGGCTGGCGACATACAGCGGGCGATGATTGTCGGCAAAGGCAGTCTGTTTTTGGCCCGGATGACCAATCAGTTTGACGGTGTGTCCTTTGTAATGGAAGCCAATTCCGGCAAATCCGCTGAGACCACCGACATTGGCGCCGTCAAGCAGGTAGTGGCCCAGGCCATGCGGGATGTTGCTGAACGACTGATTAACCCAAACTGAACCGGAGGTGATTGCCATGACTAACGAGACCCGGATGGAAGCCGGTAAGCTTTTCAATCAACTGGCCGACGCATTGGAGACGGGTAAATTTGGCGGCAGCGCCCGGGTAGTGCTGACCACAGTGGGCAGCGAATTGGGACCGGAGGAGTTGGTCCGGGGTGCCGAGCTGGCCGCTCAGCAATCCGACCTTCAGGTTGTATTGGTGGGACCCAAAGTTGATACCGAACTGGAACTGATCGAAACCGAGTGTGAGGCCGAGGCCCACAAGATAATGGAGTCGCTTTTGGCCAGCGGTGAAGCCCAGGCCGCTGTCACTTTGCATTATAATTTCCCCCTGGGCGTGGCCACTGTTGGCCGGGTATTGACCCCTGCCCGGGGCAAGTCGATGCTTCTTGCCACCACCACCGGCACCGCCGCTGCCGACCGGGTTCAGGCCATGGTTCTGAATGCCATTGGCGGCATTGCCGTGGCCAAATCCCTGGGCATTGCACGGCCCACCTTAGGGATTCTCAATGTGGACGGCGCTCGGCAGGTTGAGCGAACTCTTCGCAGCTTGCAAGAGGCGGGCTATGAGTTTAACTTCAGCGAGTCGGTGCGCAGCGATGGCGGCGCGGTGCTCCGGGGCAACGACCTCCTTACCGCCAGCGCCGATGTGGTTGTCTGCGATACCCTCACCGGCAACTTGCTGATGAAGATGTTCTCTGCCTTTACCAGCGGCGGCGCCTACGAAACCCAGGGCTGGGGTTATGGTCCCGGGGTCGGCAAGGGCTTTGGCAAGGTGATTAACATCATCTCCCGGGCCTCGGGCGCACCGGTTGTGGCCGGCGCCATTGCCTACGCAGCCCAATGCGCCCAGGGCAAGCTGGCGGAGCGGACGGCCGCCGAGTTCGACGCTGCCGGCAAAGCCGGCCTGGAGCAGCTATTGGCGGCATCGGCAAAGCCTGCAGCTGCGACAGAAGAGGTTACGCCTCCGGCGAAAAAGCCGGTAACAGCTGATATTACCGGTATCGATATCTTAGAGCTGGAGGATGCCGTTAAGGCCCTCTGGCGGGATAAAATCTATGCCGAGACCGGCATGGGCTGCGCCGGCCCGGTAATCATGATTGCCCCCGAAGATGACTCCCAGGCAAGAGCAATCCTGCAAAACCAGGGCTATCTGTAAGTTAATCAATAAGTCCGGTCCCCGTTTGGACGGTGGCCGGACTTTCTAGTCCCTCCCTCTTTTTTTGCGTAAAACCTGTCGTTTTTTGGTGGTCAGTGATTTCGACATAATTTCCCGGGAAATGACATCCCGACAACCAGTCGCGAATAATGTTGATAAACAGACCGAGCGCAGAAATCAAGTGTCGAATTTTGTAGTCTGGCCTAGCGATATTCCAGCCAGTGGATATTCCCCTTACTTACGAATCCTAGTTTGAGGGCCAGGGCAAGGGATTTTTTGTTCTCCGATTCGATATGAACAAAGGATGGAATTCCCTGACGTCTTTGCCTGGCAATTAGGTCTAGGGTAATTGCCAGCGCATATCCTCGGTTGCGGTACTCAGGCAGGACTGTCATGAAGCCCAGAGTGCCATCATCATGGGTCGCTGCCCAAGCAACCAGTTTATTTCTGTCAAAAACCCCACCTGAGATGCCTTTTTCCAGACGTTCCCTGGTGTATTCGGGAGTGGAGACATCTGCGTAGGGCCAGTGGGCAAAGATATATTCGGCGTGCTCGGGCCCCAATGTTTGAACATGGTGCTCTGGAGCAGGAAGCGGAACATTAAGAGGCATGACTAGCTTCTGTGAACTCATTTTCCACTTGATTGTTTTGTTTTTCCCTAGAATTGGCAGCATCCAGTCCTCAACCATGGCGAAATGTTTATCCCCCGAGTTTAGGTGTTTACATAGCTCCGGAAAATCAGCACGGTCTGGGCAATAGAAACACACCCATTTGCGATCGCTTTCGCCCCTGACTAGCAATGCGGTGCCTGCTTCCGCCACGGAGTGGACGGGATGGTCGCTGACGAAGTTGATTAGAGCACAATTAGCTTCGGAATCGGATTTGAGTTTTGTTAACAATGCCTCGATATCAGTCATATTTGTCACCTCGCAAAAATACTCTTTACCAGCTAAGCATAATCTGTTATTATCTAATTGACAATATTATATCGGTCATGGGGAGCCCCTGCCAGGGGCTGAGAAAGGGCTTATAGTACCTGACCCACAACCTGATCAGGGTAATGCCTGCGTAGGGAGAATTCACAAGCAAAACGCATCTCCCGGTGCGTTTTATGTTTTTGAAGCTGCAGGCACGCCTTAGGCGTGCTTTTTGGTTCCCGGGCCGATGAAAAAGGGAGGCAGTTTTGATGAACAGAGATACTCGATTTACAATCCGCATTATTGTTGAAGCGGGAATGATGTTGGCTTTGACAGTGTTATTGGGTCAGATTAAACTTTGGACTGCAGCGTACGGCGGTTCTGTCACAGCCGGCAGCATGATACCTTTGCTACTTCTGGCCATGCTCCGCGGCCCGAAGGTTGGCATAATTGTCGGCGCCGTCTATGGCGTGTTGAACTATTTGCTGGGCGGCTGGTTCGTTCATCCCATGCAGTGGTTGTTGGATTATCCGCTCGCCTTTGCCGGGCTTGGGGTGGCGGGTTTCTTTTGGTTACCGGCATTACGCAAACGCGGTCCCCGTTTTGTTTTGCCGGTGCTGGCGGCAGTCGTGGGGATTGGTTTACGTCTCTTGAGTCATTTCTTGGCCGGGATTTGGTTCTGGGGACATTTAGCCCCAGAAGGGATGCCAGTTTGGGTCTACTCACTAGTATATAATGCTCAATATCTTGTTCCGGAAGTTATCGTCAGCGCGGTGCTAATAATTTATCTGGCGCCAACGTTGACAAAGTTTTTGGAGACCCGTGTCTAGGACAAAAAGCCTGCTCTGCAGGCTTTTTTTGTGACATTAATCTGACAATAGCAATTGTGGGCAAGGACACTGTCGAAGAATGTCGAAACAGGAAGGTAAAGAATTAATCTCCACGAAAGGATATAGCGGTTCCGTGCAGAAGTAAATTAGTAGTAAATTGGAAAATATCTAATCGGGGGGGGATTGGGTGAAATGCGCTTAAAGTTATGTTTTAATTGTGAAACGGGTGTAACACTGCCGTTTAATTACAACGACGCATTGGTCGCTGCAGTGAATTCCGCTTTGCAAAAGTCAGGGCTGTCCCGTGCTCGAAATCAGAGTCAACATATGTATACTTTTTCGCAATTATATTTTTCTGCTTATAATATCTGCGAGAGCGGGATTACCAACAGCGGTGATTGTGTCGAGTGGTTTCTGTCTTCTCCCCGGATATATTTTCTTGAGCATTTGCTAAAGGGGTTTCAGCAGTTGGGAGCGGTATCGGTAGGCCCGGTAGACCTGTATCTGCATGATGTCGAGGTCTTGGCAGATCCGGAATTTACTGAGCAGATGGAGTTTTCCTGCATGTCGCCGATTACGGTGGTAACCCGCCCCGGCTTACAGCAAGTTAAAGCCCGTTACGGCAGGATTAATGATACGGGATTCACAGATGCGCTGCGCCGGGATTTGGTCCAGAAGTATTATCTGATCTACGACTCTCTGCCCACAGGCGATGATTTGCGCATAACTTTCAACAAACGATACATCGCTAACAAAAAGCGGGTCAGCCGGCTAATCGATTTCCAGGGACAGAGAATTTTTGGGTATATGGTGCCGTTTGTAGTTGAAGGTAACCCTGAATTAATCAAGGTGGGATACCAGGTAGGTTTTGGCAGCAATAACCATTATGGTTTTGGCATGGTCAAAGTCTGGCATCGGATTAATGGACAATAAATTAAGGGGCAGCATTAACGCCGCCCCTTTTAAATGTGCGACGGGCATTTGCGCCGCTGTAGACACACTACAGCAAGCTGGTTATGAACGACTCGGTCAAGGCATATGTAACAACTGGTCGGGAGTCGGAAAAATCATTAGAATCTCGAAGGTGCAACTCCTTCCCCGGGAGCGCTGGCGTAACCTGGGAAGCCCAGTCTAGGGCAGTCTAAAGCGACCAGAGCGAAAGTGCTTTGGTCGCTTAAATAATACTCGATTATTTAATTGCCAGCTTGCAACTACTAAGTTCAAGCCGAAACACATTGGTAAGCCATATGCCTTATACTAGCGCGCCGCGGTGGTTTGATGAGGGGATAGCCGTGAGAATTGTTACCCTACTCTATTAGAAAATACCAAGCCATTTGCCAATATTGGCTTCGCTGGAAGTAACCCCCCGTAACAGAGGCTTGTTGCATGTAAACAGGGTTGTAACGCCGGGGCCGTGACCTGTAAGTACGCAGTCTGAATGAGTAACAACGCCAATTGAGACGGCGCCCTTCAAATAACCGCGGCCAAATCTGTTATCACAGTCCTGGAGTTCAACCAAATCACCCAGACGCAGATGTTCTAGGTTGTAGCGGGCAAAGGCCTCAGGGTCAGCGGTCATTATGTCGTAGTCGCCCCGGTGGGTGGTCAGGTCGCCAATCCCGGAACCCATCAGATGCGCGGGCACCGATGTAGTAACAGGCACCTCCAAAACCCCGTCAACTATCCGCAGCTCCATTCTTTCCAAGAGCTCCGGGTCAAGGTTATGAACAGCCACCTGGGGGGCGTCGACAATTTTCAGGCCTGTGCCCCAACTTCTGACGGAAATTCGATCGCCAATAGCTAACTTGAGCAAGGTCTCTTTGTCAAACCAGGCAAGTACATGCTCAATACCCCCATGCTTGCCGGTAACCCAACCAGTGGCACCCTTGGCTTCGCCACTTACCACCTGTGCAAGATTGCCAATACAGGCCAGGGTGTTGAAGGCGCTGTTTTCCGGCTCTTCTTTAATCCGCAGGCTGACTCCCGGCTCAACATGATCGGCCACCCAGCCGCAGGCGGGGTCGCCGACTGCAACGTTCAATGTGATGCCGCCTGTGCCGGGCAACGTAATTACTGTGCCATCAGTTTTGATCTTATAGGGCGATTTACTGATGGGATGGGCAATTGGCCCTTCCAGGCCTATTTGTACCAGTCTGTCTTTGTTGGTTTTCAACATGCCTCACTCCTCCGTTTTCTGTTCTGGTCAATCATTTCGCCATCGGGTAGTGGATACCTGCCAGGAGATTGGTCAGTTTTTTGCCAGGCCTTGTTGAATCTCTAAACAGGAAAATATATTTGCGTGTTGAATAAGAATAGCAGGAGGTGCCTGTAAGGATGGTAGATAAATTTAACCGGCAGATGTACCTGCTATTCACTTTAGCTGAGCTGCGCCGGGGGCGGACGGCCGAAGATTTACAACAGGATTTAGAGACCGTTCTGGGTGTTTCGGTTAGTGTGCGCACAATATATCGGGATATTAATGAGCTATCACTTACTTTTCCCATTACCGAAGAGGTCAGGAACGGAAAAGCATACTATTTCATGCTGGATAGATTCCGTTTAGATGATGTCCAGTTTACCTTTAAAGAACTGATTGCGCTGATGCTTTTACAAAGCATGCTGGATAATCTGGGCAGCGATCCAGTAATTGAAGCCGGCAAACAGCTTACTGAGCGCTTTATTGCCAAACTCACTCCATCCCAACAGCAATTCTTAAAAGGGTTGTATGATTATTTCCGGGTAGAGATGCCTGGCAATTGGGGCAATAAATCCGATTTGCTTCAACTGTTTTTTGAAGCAGCATTTGGCCAGCAAGAGGTGGAGATTGAGTACTATTCATTTCACAGCGACGAGGTAATGACGAGGATAATCCATCCATATACAATATATTATCGTCAACAGTACTATATCGTCGCGTGGTGCACAGAACGCAAGGAAATCAGAGAGTTTCGTCTTGACCGGGTCCAAGCCGCTAGAGTGCTGGATAGCGGCTTTACTCCTGACCCCGGGTTTGATTATGAGTCTTATAGTAAGAACTGCTGGGAAGCGCTTAAAGGTAAGGCAAGCTATGACGTTGTCTTGCGTTTTTCGCCGGAGTACAGTCGCTTTATTCGCGAATACCATGGTCTGCGGGCCGATAGTCTCTGTGATCTTCCCGATGGACGCTTGGAATTCCGTAAAGCGGTGAGCATGCTGGATGAGATTCTCCCATGGGTCATCAGTCACGGTCCTGAGGTAGAGGTGGTAGCTCCCCCTGAGTTGCGGGAGCAGGTCGTGGATACCGTTACACGACATGCCCGCCAGCTCGGCTTGCTTTAACAACCAGTACAAATGCCCCTTTGTCTGCGTATACTGATACATCAGGCAAAGGAGCTGATTAGCTGTGAAGGTAAAATGCCCAATTGTCCTTAGCACCATTAACCTCCTCAGGTTAATCAAGGGGATAATGGCAAAAATAGCATTTGGGATTTGTTCGTTAATGGTTGAATTGCCTGTGTGGAAGCGCCGGTCTGTCCGGCAGCCAAGTTGGACGCCGTGCCCCTTGGTTTTCAATGAGCAGTCCCATTTTCCACGGATAATAGATGGCGCTTTGCTGGTGGAGCAACCTTGTGGGGAGTCAAATAAAAAAACCGGGCCTAACATACTAAATCGTTTGCCCAATCGCAGAGTATTGCGCATGTACCACGAGCCCAAGCGGGCAGGCAGAAATAATTCATAGCAAGGGGGGCCAAGAAGTGCCTAAGTTGACCTACCTGGGGCATTCCTGCTTTATGCTTACCCATGAACGGGAAAGTCTGATTTTTGATCCTTACATCAATGGTAATCCCGGGGCCGGTGATCTTGACCCGGAATCAATAGTGGTTGATTATGTTTTGGTCAGCCATGGCCATGCTGATCATTTGGGAGACGCTGTCGATATTTGCGTACGGAATAATGCAATTTTGATCTCCACCTTTGAAATCGGGAATTTGTGCCGCGGCCAGGGCGTATCCCGGTTCCATACCGGACATATTGGGGGGCGGGCCAATTTCCCCTTTGGATACCTGCGGTTTACGCCTGCGCTTCACGGCGCCGGTGTTGCCGGCGGGGCTGCATGCGGCTTCTACCTTAACTTTCATCAGGTTGGGATTTATTTTGCTGGCGATACAGGCTTGTTTAGCGATATGCGGTTGTTGGGCGACCTGGAGCAAATTGACTATGCCCTCCTGCCAATCGGCGATAATTACACCATGGGACCGTCAGACGCTGCCTTGGCGGTAGAAATGCTGCGTCCCAAGGTGGTTGTGCCTATGCACTACAATACTTTTGAGCAAATTCGTCAGGATCCGTTCCTATTCAAAAACAATGTGGAAGCCAAGAACCTGGCACAGGTAGAAGTGATGGATTCGGGGCAGGAGTTGGAATTGTCGACTCCTTAAGCAAAAAACCCCGTCAAGGGGTTTTTGATTTTAACCTTTTCAGTACACCGAACGCCGGTTCAACTAACTCGCCCAGGGTCGGCATCGGTCTTGTTTCGCATCGGGCGGCAGATATTATGGCCCAAATTAATAAATATGCGCAAAATGACCAGAGCACTATACCCAGCGCCGGTCCAAAAACAGGCAGCAGGGCAAGAGGCGCGGTACAAACAACGATTGCCCAAAGCAGAAAAGCTTGTTTCGCATGGAACTTTACCAGGGAGCCTTTGTTTTTTTGTAACAGGGTCAGAACAAACATAGGCGGGATATAGCTAAGCAAGGCCCAAATTTTCGACTTCAGGTTAGTATCCATAAAATCACCCCGGGAATTTTCTTCTATCATAAAGGCAACTTTTGGTTTCGTCAATTCTCTGGTGAATTTTCCTGTTATTCCGGGGTCATCATATACTGTTAGAAAGGATTGAAGGGGATACCCGCTATGAGTATAAAACAAGATCTCGAATCCATAACCGACGCCAATTCCGTATACACCGATTTTCCGATGGAGCAGGCCACGTCATTTAAGGTCGGCGGACCGGCCGATTACTACGTATTGCCCCGGGATTACAGTCAGGTCAGCCAGGTAATAACTTATTGCAATGAACATAATTTAGATCTGTATGTGATTGGCAAGGGTACCAACTTATTGATCAGTGATCGTGGCCTCAGGGGAGTGGTCATGCGGCTTGACGAAAATATGTCCGAAATCAGGGTGGCAGATACTACGATAATTGCCCAGGCCGGCGCTTCTCTGCCCCGGGTAAGTAAAATTGCCCAGGCAAACGGCTTAAGCGGGCTGGAATTTGCTGCCGGCATTCCCGGCACTGTTGGTGGGGCTGTTGTAATGAATGCCGGCGCTTACGGCAACGAGATGAAGGATGTGCTCACCCGAGTGTTGGCGGTTACACCGCAAGGACAACTTGTTCAGTATCAGGCGTCTGAGCTGGAATTAGATTACCGGTCCAGTATTTTCCAGAGCAACGGCAATGTGGTCTTGGAAGCGGAGATAGAGCTAACTGAAAAAGACCGGGAGGATATCCGGGAATATATGAACGAGCTCACCCGCCGTCGCCGGGAAAAACAACCGTTGGATAAGGCCAGCGCTGGCAGTACTTTTAAACGCCCCCCCCGACATTATGCCGGAAAATTAATTGAAGAATGCAACCTACGCGGTGTGCGCCAGGGAGGGGCGATGGTTTCGGAAAAACATTGCGGCTTTGTGGTCAATGATAACAAGGCCACCGCCCAGGAAATTTACAATCTTATACACCGGGTTCGGGCTTCGGTTTTAGAGCGCCACAATGTGGAGTTGCAGCCGGAAGTCAAAATCTGGGGGGAGTTTGATAGTCCGGAGAGTTGAGAGGTGGAGAGCGTGGAAATATTTCTTGAAATTCTCACCCAATATCGGGGCGGGCGCATTTTGGTGCTTTGTCACGATGATGCCGACAATGATGCTTTAGGCGCGGCCTATGCAGTGGTCGGCCTAGTTGACGGGGTTTTGGCTGTTCCGGCTCGGGTCAGCGAACACGCCCGGGAGCTGAAACGCAAGTTGAATATAAACATTATCTACGGTCCCAATCCGGACGAGTTCGATTTGACTATACTCGTGGACACCGCTGATGCCCAGCAACTTCCCGATTGTGTCCCCCGAGAATATCTGCTGATTGACCACCATCGGGACAACAAGCTGGTGGATGGTGCGAGGGCTTCTATTTATAAGACGGTGGATTCCACTTGTCAGCTAGTCTGGGAATTGTTTCAGGCCCTGGACCGCCGTCCCGATTCCAATACCGCACTGGCCCTGGCGGCAGGAATAATGGGCGACACCCGATACCTGGCGACTGCAGCCAACGCGACTATAATTCAGTTGGCGGAAATCATGGAAGCAGGCGGCGTCACATATGGTGATCTCCTGAAACTGCAGCGTGTAACCAGCAGAATTGATCGGGAGGTACGATTACAGGCTGCACTTTCTGCCGACCTCTACCAGGTTGGCGACTGCCTGGTTGTGGTAAACAGTGTTGAGCGCAACTATGTCTATTATGTGGCAATGATGCTCTTGGAGCTGGGCGCCGATATTGCCTTGGTTGGTTACCAGCAAGGCGCTGATTGTTATGTCCGCTTGGCAAAAAGTCCGGCGACCGCCCACTGTCTTAACCTCTATACAGTGCTGTCCGGCGCAGTAACAGGCATGAAAACCCACAATTTGTGGGGAAACGCTGATTTTGCCGGCTTTAATGGGCAGGCCGAGGTAGGGGCTGTGGCTAAAGCGGTCATTGCTCAACTGAAAAAGGTCCAGGAAAACCTGGGATTATGTCAATGTTCCGAGCACACTAATTCGTGAAAAGGCGGCGCTCATGCCGCCTCTTTTTATGTCTGATGTCCTAGCAGGGTTCGACAATTTGTCTGTCGAATTAACTCTTGACTGCAGTCAAAAGATCGGGGGAATAGAAGGATGTTCGTTGGCATTGACTTGGGAGGAACCAATATCGCCGGGGGATTGGTGAACGGGAATGGCAAATTGCTAGAAAAAATTGAAACCCCTACCTTAAGTGAGCGGGGCAGTGCTCTTGTAATCGCTGATATCGTTAAATTGTGCAAAAAACTGGCGTCCAGGGAGCAGGTGCGTGCAGTAGGGATTGGCTTTCCCGGATTTGTGGACTCCCGGGGACAGGTTCTGTTCGCCCCTAATCTCGGCTGGCAAGATGTGTTGTTAACACCGGCGCTTGAGTCCCAATTGGGACTACCTGTGCGGGTGGCCAATGATGCCAGTGTTGCGGCATTGGCGGAAGCCCGGGCCGGAGTGACCAGTGAGTTTGCCAGTTCATTATTTCTGACACTGGGCACCGGTGTCGGTGGCGGCATCGTCATCGATGGCAAGTTGTGGAATGGAAGCCGTGGAGCTGCAGGTGAGGTTGGGCATATGGTCGTTGGTGAAAGCCTCCATAATTGTGGCTGTGGCAAAAATGGCTGTCTGGAAGCCTTCGCATCTGCGACGGCATTGGTGCAATATGCAGCGCACCTTATGGAAAATAGGCCCAGTGTATTGCCGGCTAACCCCGATGCCCGGGCTGTTTTTGCAGCGGCCAGGCAGGGGGATGAAGTGGCGTCAATGGCGGTAGAGCGCCTGATTCATTATCTGGCTCTGGGGATAGTCAATCTGATTAATATTTTTGATCCGGATGCTGTGGCCATCGGCGGCGGTCTTGCCCGCGCCGGCGAGCAGCTGTTTACGCCATTGAGGAAGGCGATAGCCGGCAATTTGCTGGTGCCTGATTTGGCGATGCCGCCCATTTTGCTAGCCCGTATGGGAAATGACGCCGGCATAGTCGGCGCGGCAATGCTTGGTGCAGATACTGTATAGCAGGTTGGCGTTAAAAACGAAGAAAATGAAAAACAGGCCTTTCGGCCTGTTCCTTAACTCTGTGCCTGCTTCTTGCGATGATAAACAATCATCCCCAGGTTGACAATTGAGGCCAGCATCAGAAATCCGATAATCGGAAGATAGACGCGGAAATTGCGAGCGCTTAACTCAGTAGCGCTAAGAAACCCGGGAACCATCAACAGCAGAATTGGCAGAAGTGCAAAAAGTTTGCTCACTTCAGCCCCTCCCTTCTGTGTAAAAAATCACAATACTTTGCTAAAAAATAGAATAACGAGTATGTATAAAGTAGTTATCAGCTTAAGAACTCAAAAGAAAACTATCACATTCACTATCCGTATTCATTATAGCATGTTTGTGGAAATGGCGCTACCGTTATTCGAAAAGTTTTGACTGCATATTGACAAATAAACCAGGGAGCCCCACGCTAGTTTAACAGCACCGCTGGGAAAAGGATACCGTAATCCCTTGTGGCATAAAGCTTCAAGGGTATATTTTTTTGTTTTTCTTTACTTATTTATGTGGCATAACATGGCACAATGTGGTATAATG